>NZ_JAPDBZ010000029.1:0-34770 GCF_027705505.1 Aeromonas sp. QDB56 | reverse complement strand
CGCACACGATGCAGTGCTCCCAACGTTTGCTGGCTTTCGGTCTTGGGCGTTACAAACCGCATGGAGGGACGGCAGGCGGCCTCGCAAATAGCTTCAGCATCGATGAAGTCGTTCTTGTTGCTCTTGACGAATGGGCGCACGAATTGAGGCGAAATGAGCTTACTCTCATGCCCAAATTCAGCCAGCCGACGAGCCATGTAATGGGCTCCGGCACATGCCTCCATGACGATGGTGCATACAGGAAAAGTTGCGAGGGATTCGATGAGCTTTGTCCGGTTGAACTTCTTGCGAAGAAGAGCCTTGCCGAACCGGTCTTGACAGTGAATGTGAAAAGAGTGTTTACCGAGATCAATACCAATAAGCGCAACGTTTTCCATGATGGCCTCTCCTGAAAGAAAAACACCCTGTCAGCGTACCGCTCACAGGGTGGGGGTGACCATCTCATTAGACCCCGCACATTGGCGGGGTCTTTGTTACAACCGGGATGGCACCAGGCAGAGGGCGCTCAGCCGCGTTTGGCCTGCTTTTGCGCAATGGCGTCGGCGACGTCGGCCGGGTCCAGCACAATGCCTTCCTGATCCGGCGTCGGGAACACGGCCACGCAGAGATCATCCTGCTCCATGCCGTCCACCCAGCGATCCAGCCACACCTTGAGGGTGATGGACTGCGGCTTGCACTCGGCCCACTCCCCTTCGGCCCAGGCCTTGGCGTAGTCGGGATGCGGCCATACCGGGATGCAATCTTCCTCTTCGGTCGTCAGCATCATGACGCCGTGTTCGTCGGTCAGGACAAACAGCTCTTCGTGCTCGACCAGCTTGCTGATGAAGTGATCAAAGCGGTAATCGGCGTTCAGTTGCAGCGCGGCATTGCGCTCGGTGTCGCTAAGTTCATAGCTCATCGGTCAAGTCTCTCGTTCAATAAAGGGCGACATGTTCACATCTTGCCGACCCCTTGTCCAGCAGGAGTAATAGGTCATCCGTCTTTCCATCGCCTCACCCCAGCTCGGGGGTCAACAGCCGGAGTCCCGCGGTCTCACCCAGTCGCTCCCTCAGCCAATAGGCGGACTCCACCTCCACAAAGCAGAGCTGATCCCGCCCCGCAGCGACCCCCACCATGATCTGCTCAAGCCGTGCTTGCTGGGCGGCACTCCAGGCAGCAACCAGCTTGCCGCCATGGGCCTCGTCCACCACCTCACGGCGTAGCTCGAACAGGTTATCGGTGATCGGGCTGTTTATCTTGCTCGGGTGGCGCCAGTACATCTGCAGGTTGTCCAGCATCTCCTCATCGTAACTTGCCAGCGCATCGAGCTCCGGCGTCTCTTTGCTCTGGGCCGCGAACTCGCACCAGCCTGCCGACAAGGTAGCCAGACTCTGGGCATCCTTGCCATGCTGACGCAGGGTCGTCACGTCTTCCCCACGAATGGCCGGCAGCCAGAGATCTCCTTGATGTTGCGCTAGGAGAGGGAGCAGCAAGGAGGGAGCATAAACAGGAAAACGGGGACCCAGAGAGTGCAGCAGAGAGACCAGAGTAACAGTGATCATGAGACGCGCCTTGAACAAGATGACCTGGCATCACGCCTGGTCATGAGGGTGAACGAGGGTGCCATTCTAGCATGTTTGCCTTGCTGGGGGCGTTTGCGTCCAGCCGGACCGGTGATAGATAGCGTCCAAAAAAGCAGCGTTTGAACCAGAGCGGCCCCGATAAAGGCCAATTGTTTGAGCCAGCGCCCACTAAAGAGGCACCGGGGATGCTAGGTTGCATACATCTTTAGCGTAAGGAGTGCATCCATGAGTGGGATCAACCAGGTTTCTGACGATTTTGTGAATGAGCTGAAAATACTGGCGTGTTTTGATCCGGCCAACATGAGCCTGGGGATCAAGCTGCGCAGCGACATGTCGGAAGCGCTTTGCCAGGCGGCAGCGCGCCTGCACAGCCAGGGCCTGATCACCGCGGCAGATGGCGGCTATCTGACCCCTTTCGGCATGACCATGCTGGAGCATCTCCAACACCTGCTGGTCGCACTCAAGCCGAATTGAGCGGTTGTGGTGCCCAGAGCGAGAAGTTGAGCAACTCCCAGCGCTCTCCTTGTCGCAGCAGACAAGCAAACAGCAAAGGACCTTCGGGTCCTTTTATCTTGCCATCGACCAGCCACTCTCCCGCCCGTTTTGGCACCGGCTGTACCCTGATCTCATCGGGTTTCACCGCGTTTCCCAGGCGAACATGTACAAACTGTTGACACACGGACACGGCATCATTCACCGCAGGATCCGGCGTTGGCGGGCTGGCCTGACCGGTCAACGCCACGGTCAGCAAGAGGGATGCGAGCAGGGTCATGACGCGTATTGATGAAGCCATGAAAACAAAAAGCCGTGGCACCAGAGGTACCACGGCTTTCTTAAATTCTGCAAGAATTACAGAGCAGTTACGTTCTCAGCCTGCGGGCCTTTTTGACCTTGGGTCACAGAGAACTGTACGCGCTGACCTTCAGCCAGGGTACGGAAGCCGTTACCTTGGATAGCGCTGAAGTGAACGAAAACGTCCGGGCCGTTTTCTTGCTGGATGAAGCCAAAACCTTTGGTTTCGTTGAAAAACTTAACGGTACCGGTGATCATGTTAGACATATCTTTAAACCTGTATTCAAAATAATTACTTATGCTTTTCAGCGGGTAAAGCTCAAAAAACGGGATTACTTATGAACAACAGGAAAAGATGTAAAACATCATATTCATTGACATAACTATCGCCTTTTCAAGCTGGTTAACATTATACGTGCCTTTGTCGATTACGCAAACAAATTTGTACCCCGCCAGCGGCGGGGTACAGCGGGTCAGACCTGTGCCGACTCCAGTGCCTGGACCAAGGCTTTGAGGAAGCGAGCCGCCTCTCCACCGGTGCAGGCTCTGTGGTCAAACGTCATCGACAAGGGAAGTGCACGCACCGGGCGCGCCTCACCGTGGATGAACACCACCTTCTCGAACAACTTGCCCGCACCTATGATGGCCACCTGGGGTGGTGTGACGATGGGGCTGGCGTAACGGCCAGCGATGGCGCCAAAGTTGGTGAGGGTGATGGTTGCCCCCTGCAGCATTTCCCGCGGCACGGCACGGGCCTTGACATCGGCGATCATCCGATCCAGTCCCTGCCGTATGTCAGCCGAGTCCCGTTCAGCCACGTTCTCCATCACGGGCACATAGAGCCCATGCTTGGAGTCAACCGCGATGGCCACATTGACCTCCCTGAACAGACGCCGCGACAGGGTCTCTCCGTCAAACCACGCATTCATGGAGGGTTCGGCCCGACACGCCACGCCGATCGCCTTGATAAGGCGCACAGTCACATCTTCATCCGGGCGCCAGTGGCGCAAGTCCACTTCGTCGGTGATGCTCACCGGCACCACAGTCCGGTGCGAGAGCTCCATCGCCTTGGCCATGGCCCGGCGCGAGCCTTTCAGGAATTCGTTGCCGCTCTCCTGCTGGGCCTCGAACGCCTGCTGCACATCCTGCTCGGTCACCATGCCAGCGCTGCCGGTTCCCTTGACCTTGTCGATATCCAGCCCCAGTTTTTGCGCCAGCAGACGGACCGCTGGCATGGCTTGCACCAACGTACCGCCGGGCGCCATGGCCCCCACCACGAAATGATCCTCGATATGCTGCTGATGGGCGCTGACCTTGCCAACGACGGTGCCGTCATCCTCGCCCCCTTCAAACTCCACCAACGGTGCCCCGATGTGGAGGATGTCCCCCTCCTGCCCGCACAATCTGGCGATGACCCCGGCCACCGGCGAGGGCACATCCACCAACGCCTTAGCCGTCTCCACCGACAGCAGTACCTGATCTACCTGCACCGTATCACCGGCGCTCACCTTCCACTCGACGATCTCGGCCTCGGCCAGTCCTTCGCCCAGATCCGGCAATTTGAAAAATTTCATGACCTGCTCTCCCTCTGCTGGGACATCACCAAACATTGACAGACACCATGGAGCCCTGTGGCCCAGGCACTTGCGCATCCGTACCTGTCGCGCGTCATAGCCACTGGTTCTCCATCAGTTGCCGAGCTGCCTGCGCGATCTCCTGCTCGGTGATGAGGTAATACTCCTCGTTGCGATAGTAGGGGACGGCGGCATCCACGCCGGTGAGGCGTCTTGGCGGCGCCTTGAGGGCAGTCATCGCCTCTTCGGTCACCTGGGACACGATTTCGGCCCCCACCCCAAAACTGCCACAGGCTTCGTGTACTACCAGCAACCTCCCGGTCTTGCGTACCGAGGTCAGGATGCTCTCCATGTCCAGGGGTTTGATGGTGGCAAGATCCAGCACCTCGCACTGGATGTCCTGCTCCGCCAGCAGGTTCGCCGCCCGCATGACTTCCTGGATGCAGGCTCCCCAGGCCACTACAGTGATGTCCCGGCCGGGACGCAGGGTAAAGCAGACATCCAGCGGCAGGCCGATGCCGTCATCCACCACATCCGACTTCATGGAGCGATAAATGCGATCCGGCTCGAAGAACATCACGGGATCCGGATCCCGAATAGCCGACAGCAGCAGGCCGTAAGCTCGCTTCGGGCTCGAAGGGATAACGACCCGCAGCCCGGGGATATGGGCAAACAGGGCCTCGACGCTCTCGCTGTGGTGCTCGGGCGAATGGATGCCGGCGCCGTAGGGGGAGCGGTAGACGATGGGACAGGTGACACGGCCACGGGTCCGGTTTCGCATCCGTGCCGCCTGGCAGATGATCTGCTCCATGCCCGGGAAGATGAAGCCCTGGAACTGGAACTCGGCCACGGGTTTGAGCCCCTGGGTCGCCATGCCCACCGCCACTCCGGCGATGAGCCCTTCGGCCAGCGGCGTATCGATGACCCGCTTGAACCCGAATTTATCGCGAAGCCCCACTGTGGCGCGAAACACACCGCCGTTGACCCCCACATCCTCCCCCAGTACCACCACATCAGGATCGCGTGCCATCTCGTGGTGCAACGCCAGATTGATCGCTTCGAGCAGCGTGATATCGCTCATAGTCCCTCCCCGCTCTGCTGCATGCCCTTGGCGATGATGCGTTGACGCTGGGCAAGATAGGCCTTCGGCAGCTCGGCAAACTGGTAATCGAGCAGGGTCTCCGGCGCCTGGGGCGTGATGGCCTCGTAGGCGGCAACGGCGCGTTCCACTTCCCGGCCCGCCTCTGCCAGCAGTGCCTGTTCCTGCTGCTCATCCCACCAGTCCCGTTCAAACATGAACTGGCGCAGCCGCTTGACCGGTTCCCTGGCCCAGGCCGCTTCCACCTCGGCGCCGTCACGATAGCGAGTCGCATCATCGGCGGTGGTGTGATCCCCGAGCCGGTAGCTGACGGCTTCGATGAGCGTCGGCCCCTTGCCGCTGCGAGCCCGCTCGACGGCGGCGCGGGTCGCCTCATAGACCGCCACCACGTCATTGCCGTCCACCTGGAGGCTGCGCACCCCGGCCCCTATGCCCTTCTGGGCCAGGGTGGGCGCGCTCGACTGCAACTTGCGCGGCACCGAGATGGCCCACTGGTTGTTGTTGATGATCATCACCATGGGGAGATGCCAGACACCGGCACAGTTGAGCCCCTCGAGGAAGTCTCCCTTGGACGTGCCGCCATCGCCGATGGTCACCACGGCGACCCTGGGCTGGTTGCGCAGCTTGAAGGCGGCCGCGATGCCGGCAGCATGGGTGATCTGGGTGGCGATGGGAACGCAGATGGGCAAGTCTTCCGACAACTCGCCATCGGCCTTGTAGAAGACACTGCCCCGTTCATCGCCGCCCCAATACTGCAGGTTCTGCTCCATGGGCACGCCCCTCACGTAGAGAGTGGGCATGTCCCGGTAGTAGGGCACATAGACATCCTCTGGCTGCATGGCGAGCCCGACACCGATCCCCACCGCTTCCGCCCCGAGATGGGAGGGAAAGGTGCCGAGTTTGCCGGTTCGCTGCAGTACTATCGCTTTCTTGTCGTAACTGCGCACCATCACCATGTTGCGGTAGAAGGTGTGCAGCATCGCCTTGTCCAGCCAAGTCGGCAGTGTCGCGACCGGGCGCCCCTCCTCATCGAGGTAACGAAGGAAGGGAATGTCGACATGGGTCATAACTGGCTCCTTGCCGTTGTCAGCGTCACCACCATGAGGTGACATTTAAAATGTAAACAATATGTTAACTAAAGGGCAACGAGATTCATCCAGGTAAGACCAGTAGAAACTTCTTTAATTTCAGAAAGAAGATGAGATTTTCGGCGAGCAGAAACGAAGAAGGGAGCCCTTTCGGGCTCCCTGTCGGAGCGGGTTCGGGATCACGCCCGTATTTGGCACGCCGCCAAGGGCGCTGGATTGGCGTGAAAAAATGGGCTCAGATCACTCCCACAAACGGGTCGGCACCACCAGCAGCATGGTACGTTGGCCGATGGCCACGTTGGCGTTGGGGAAGACCACCGCTTCCCGCGGTTTCTCTACCCTGTATTGCCGATCTCCGTCTTCCGCCAGCACAAACCCCTGGGGAAATTCGGTGAAATTGTCCACATCGCTGGCAAACAGGAAACGAAACGCGGCCGTTTGCTTGTTGATCACCCGATCGATGGCAAAAATCGTGAAGTCATCCGCCCGCCAGGGCTCGAGCACGACCTCATCCTGGGTCACCAGCTCCTGCAACGCCTGACGCGCCTCGATGAAGCGGGTCATGTCGTTCTCGCCAAAGGGGCGCACCTTGCCGAGCTCCACCGTGAAGGCATGGGCGCCATGCTGATGCGAGCTGTAATAGCTGAAGGTGGTGGTCGGGCCGCTCGAGAGCAGTATGGTGCGCACCCCGCAGGCCCCGAGGAACTGCACCTGCTCCTTGCAGTGCGGCCGCTCGTGGGGGAAGGGGTAGACCGCAAACTTCTCGTGGCGGGAGCCGCGAATGGCGGTGTGCAGATCGTAGTGATAACGGGGCCTGGCGGGGTCGGCAAAGAAGCGGCTCACATACTGCTCCAGACGCATGGCGCGAATGCGCTCCCTGTTGCACAGCCCCTCCCCCTTGCTGTGAGCGCCCGAGAAGAGCCGGTTCATGTTCTCTTCCACCTCTCGCACCCCCTGGTTCATGGCGGCGGGGTTGCCAAAGAGGAACAGCACCCGGTGGCAGGCCTGGATCTCCCCGCTGAGCAGCCGGGTCAGCAACTGGTTGCAGATCTCGATGGGGGCGGTTTCGTTACCATGAATGCCGCAGGAGAGCACTATGTCCTTGCGCCCGCCAGGCGACGTCCCTGTGGGCTCCAGGCAGAGTACGCCAGTGTCCCACACACTCACCCGGGTGCCGTTGGCCAGGTCGAAGGCAAAAGGATCGAGCTGCCACTCGTGGCGGCGGGTCAGAGCCAAAAAGTCATGCTGGGGAATCATCCATCTCACCCTCTTGTCTGGAATGCTATGGCCGGATTATACGCAAGGCAGCCGGGCTTAAAATCAGTTTTTAAACAAATTCAAACAGTAAGGATACAAAGTTGGCGAGGGATGATGACAAATCATGCCGCAGGGGGCAAACAGAAGGAAAAACAGACAAGGGGGAAAACAGGAAGCGGCAACAGGGGAAAAATCGGGCCCGTCTGGGGGCGAAGAGCATCAGGCAGAGCAGTTCAGATCAGCAAGAAAACGAGGCATCCATGCCCGGCTGATCAACCACGCCAGAACGGCTTGGTGGTCTCTTGATAGCGGTCGGCTTCGTTTAGACCGATGTCCTTGAGCAGGTAGGCGGGCAGCTCGGAGAGCTGGCGACGACTGCGGCTGCGTTCCAGCCAGGTCAGGACGGTCATCTTGACGCGAGCAACCAGATTCGATTCGCTGGAATGCTGGTAACCGGCTTCGGTATAAGTCATGTTGGCCATGATATGGCTCCTCTCTCTAGTTCTGCGCAAGGCTCGGATTTGATGCGCAAAGCTTAGTCAGGGCGAGGAGGTGCCTCAATTGACGAATTTTGATACATGAGATTAGTAAAAGTAATGGCTGATCTCGTCATGGGGTGAAACACAACCAATTGATTTATATATGAAATATTGGAAAGACATTCCCTCATCCAACCCGGCAGCATTTTCTCCTGCCGCATCGACCTCTAACTATGCAGTTTCCCACGTTAGCTATGCACAGCTCGAGTTGCAGGCAGGACGCCATCCCCTCTGCCTCGCTGTCAATTGTTAATGATTGGATCACTTAAAGATCGTTATTTAACAATGTGATACCGATCGACAACCTCCGAAGCGCGGCCACAGCTGCCGCCCCCGGATGGCACTTGAAAGGCGGCACTTGGCGCCTTCCCGTCATACTGGTATGGTTATTTATACAGTGGTTCAATCATGCTCCCAGCTCGCCACCTTTCGGGTGACGGATTGGGGAAACAGACAGGATATGCCGATGGACACCTTTACCCCCACCGCCGCCCTGCGTCAACAGATGGACGAACTGGAAGACGCCCTTACCCGTCTCGCCAGACAGCTCGGCCAGCTCCCATTGCTGGAGGCCCATGTCTATCCCCTGCCCGCCGTGCCACAAGGGGAAGAGCACGATCCCATCGAGGCCATCGACGTGGGCTATCTCTCGGGGGAGGCGGCGCTGGCCGCCACCCTGACCGCCTATCAGGATCACAGCGCCCGCCCCGGCTGCTCCACCAAGGCGACTCACCGGCTGCCTGGCTGGTTGCGCTTCCCCGCCGCCTGTGCCTCCCTGTTGCAGCCGCTGCTCGACGAGATCAACAGCCACAAGCTCGCCTTCAAGGCCCTGGTACAGGCCGCCGGCGGGCGGGATGAGAAGTTCGAACTGGTGCACAGCGCTCTACCCGGGGTCATCACCCTGCAGGTCTATCGCAAGCTCACTCTGCTCACCGGAGAGCTGCATTCCCTCGGCTTCACCTGGGCCGATAAGCAGAGCATCAGCCGCCTCAGCCGCGAGCAGGTGCTGGAAATGCTGGAGCGCAGCCGCCGCTATGTGCCGGCACTCTCCAGCAACGAGGAGTGGAGCAAAATGGTGGATCAGGAGGTGTATGACATCCGACGCCTACCGGCGGATGTGCAGCTGCGGATCCGCCGGCCGGTCAAGACCCATCCCATGATCAACCTGCTCTGGCAGGACAGGGCGCCGCGCAAGCAGCAGCTCAAGGCGAGCCTGCCCCTGCTGCTCTGCTCGGATACCCAACCCGCCGTCACCCATCTGGGCCACTATCCGCCCAAGCTGCGCCAGGCGCGGCGGGATCGCAAGATTGGCGGCGAAGCCATCATAGAGCGGCTACACCTCTATCGTTATCATGGCTAGCGCCTCCTGGCCAGAGCCATGAGCCCCTGAAACAGAGAGGGGGATGGCCACCAGGACCATCCCCCTCTCGCACACAGGCAACCAGCACAGCTCCTAGCTCATCAGCAGGGCGCGCAAGCTCTCCACATCCAGGCCGCGCACCTCGGACTGGCCGCTCAAGAGGCCATCGGCCAGGGCCCGCTTCTCGTCGTGCAGCGCCACTATCTTCTCTTCCACCGTCTGCTCACACACCAGTCGATAGACGGTCACCGGCTGGGTCTGCCCCATGCGATGGGCCCGATCGCTCGCCTGATCCTCCACCGCCGGGTTCCACCAGGGATCCAGGTGCAACACGGTATCGGCCTGGGTCAGGTTGAGACCCGTGCCCCCCGCCTTGAGGCTGATGAGGAACAGGGGAACAGGGTCGTGACGGAACCGCAGGATGGACTCCTGACGGGACTTGGCGGAGCAACCTCCGTCCAGGTAGCAGTAGTCCCATTGCCGCTGCTCGATGCGGGCCCGCAGCAGGCTCAGCAGATCGACAAACTGGCTGAACACCAGCACCCGGTGCCCGCCATCGATGGCCTCATCCAGCAGCGCCATGGCCTCGTCCAGCTTGCTGCTGGTCTGGGACCACTCAGGCATCACCAGCTCGGGGGAGCAGCAGAGCCGTCGCAGGCGGGTCAGGCCGCTCAGCACGTGCATCAGGGCACGGCCATCGGCGCTTTGCACCTGCTGCACTACCTCGCGCCGGGTCGCCTCGTAGAGCTGACGCTCTTCCGGGGAGAGGCTGATGTGATGAATGATCTCGGTCTTGTCCGGCAGTTCGGTCAGCACCTGCTGCTTGAGGCGGCGCAGGATGAAGGGGCTGATCACCGCCCGCAGCAACGCCATGTGCTGAGGATCCTTCACCGCCTTGCCGAAGCGGCGCTTGAACTCGCCGAGGCTGCCGAGCAGGCCCGGGTTGATGAAGGTGAACAGGCTCCACAGCTCCCCCAGGTGGTTCTCGATGGGGGTACCGGAGAGGGCCAAGCGAAAATCCCCCTCGAGCTGGAACAGCAGCTTGGCACGCTGAGTGCCGGCATTCTTGATCTGCTGCGCCTCGTCCAGCACCATGCTCGCCCAGCGGCGGGACTTGAGGGACTGGGCCAGGCTGCCGAGCATGCCGTAGTTGACCAGGATGATCTGGCCGGCCTTGGCCTCCTGGATCAGGGTCTCCCGCTCGGCGGGGTTCTCGAACACCACCACCTCCAGCTCGGGGGCGAACCGAATCACCTCCTCCTGCCAGTTGGTGACCACGGATTTCGGCACCACCACCAGGGCGGGGCCGAGGTGCTGACGCATGCGCAGCACCATGAGCGCCTGCAGGGTCTTGCCCAGGCCCATGTCGTCGGCGAGGCAGGCGCCGAAGCCGTGGTGAGCCAGGGTCGCCATCCAGCGCACCCCCTCCTTCTGATAATCCCGCAGCGCCGTCAGAAGCTCGGGCGGGCACTCCACCTCCTGCTGCCACTCCTGTTGCAGCGCATCCCAGGAGCCATCCCCGGCCGTGGTCACCGCCGACAGCAGGCGGGCCAGGGGGTAGGCCAGCTTGTTGTTGATGCGCTGCTCGGTGTCCAGCATGGCCCCCAGCATGGTGAGGCGCTCCACCAGCTTGTCGCTCAGCATCAGGCTGGTCTTCTCGTCGAGTTGAACCGTGCGCTGGCCCGGGGTGAGCTGGCGCAAAATAAGGCGCAAGTCGAGGATCTGGTGCTCGTCCAATGCCAGCGCACCCTCCACCTGGAACCAGTCCTGGCGACGTTCGATGCGCAGGCTCAGGGCCGCCTCGTCGAGGCTCTTGAGGCGGGCGCTGTCCTGATGCCAGTGAACGACCACTCCGGCGTCCACCAGCTCGGGCAGCGCATTGACCAGGGTCAGTGCCTGCTCACCGTCCAGCTTCCATTCGTTGCCCGGCAGGCCGATGGGTAGCTGGTTGCGCAGCGACTGGGCCTCGGCCTTCTCGGCGGCCAGATCCCGCTGCCAGTAGTGATAGTCCCTGACGCTCTGGCGCACTATGGCCTCCCCCTTGCCAAGGGGCAACGGCGGCAGTTCCCCCTCCCGGGTCACCAGCTGGACTACCAGCTGACCATCCTGCCAGTCCAGCTGGACCGAAGGCACCCCGGGCCAGGGGGTCAGCTCGGCATTGCCACCGAGCCCAACCACCTGGCTGTGCCAAGGCAGCTCGGGAATGGCATCCAGGGTGCGTTGCAGCTCGGCAAGCCCGTCCGCTGGCAGCAGCGGTATGGATTCCAGCGCAGGCAGTCTGTCCAGCAGCGCCTGAGGGGTCAGGATGAGCTGCCACAGATCCTGGGCCAGGGGCACGATGTGCGCCCCGCGCGCCGCGGCGGCCGGGCTCAGGACGGCGCTCATGCCCTGCTCGGTGGCGACGATTTGCAACAAGGGGGCACTGATGGCCAGTTGCAGTTTCTGTCCCTTGGCGTTGAACAGGCGCGGATGGCTGGCCAGGGGGGCCCAGGCGTCTCGCGGCAGCTTGCTCATGCCCCGTGGCAGGGTGCGCACCAGGGCCCAGTCCGCCTCGTCGAGCAGGGCGGCATACTGGGTGGAGAGCAGGGCCGGATCGACCCGGCGTCCGGCGGTCCACTCCCCCTTGGTGCTCTGCTTCTGGATCTTGCACTCGAGCTCGGGCCCTTCCGCATGGAGCAGCCAGACCAGCCGCTCCTGCGCCTTGCGCACGCCGCTGGAGCGCCCCAGCCCCTGCAGCCAGTTGAGCCAGCTGGCCGAGGCGGGGGTCTTGTCGTCATCGTCTGCATCGCTGGCCGCCTCGGGGGCCGAAGTGGCACGCAGTTGCTGCAACGGGGGACGCTCGGCCCCCAGCCCCAGCAAGAGACGCAGCAGATCCTGGCAGAAAGCCATCAGACGATGACGGGGTTCGGCCTCCAGCACGTGGGAGAGATCCCACTTGTGCAGTATGGCCACCTGGGGGCTCTGCTCGCCGTGGCGCGCGAGGGCGCAGAGATCGAGCCAGAGGTAGCCCCAGTGGAGCTCCTCCAGCGGCAGTTGCAAGGTATCGAACAGGCCGACCGCCTGACCGTGGCGATCACCGGCCCACTGTCCCAGCAGATCCGAAAGCAGGGGGAAATGGTTGCCAAGGCTGCGCTGCCACTTCTTGCGTTGCTCGCTGGCGAGCACGGGATCCGCCTGCTGCAACCAGCCGAGCCAGAGCAGGGCGCTGAACATCCTGGGCCAGGACCCGGCCCCCTCCTGCACCTGCCACTGCCCAAGCGCCCTCTGGAGCCGTTCGGCCAGGGTCTGTTCATCCTCCCGCGCAGCCAGTTGTTGCAGCGACGGCCAGTGAGTGGTCACCTCGCCGGTCAGCGGTCCGCAGAGCCACGCCCACTCGGTGGCCAGCGCCTCGACCCGCGCCGCCAGTGCAGGGGCGCAAGGGGTGACCAGGAACGCCAGCGGCCAGCTCGCCTCCGGCTCGGCATCCAGCAGGGTCTGCAGGGCGAAGTGTTCGAGCAGCAGGGTTTGCCAGGCGGGGCTGGAGCCAGGCAGCAGGCGATGGGCGTCGGGCAGATCCAGCAGGCTCAGGAGCTCCGCGCTCTGGTAATAGGCCGGGATCTGCCCCGCCTCCCCCAGGCAGAGCTCGCGCACCACCCCTTGTGCCACCTCCTGCACCGTGACCGAGGGCACCCGGCGCCAGTCCGGCATGGGGCAAGCCCCCGAGCGTACCGCCAGGATCAGGGTCAGGGTCCCCTCCGCCGTCAGGCTCCACTGCTGCTCCGTGCGCTGGCGGATCAGCCCCAGCCGCTCCAGCCGGTTCAGGGTGTCGGTCAGCGAATGCTGCCCATGCAGCGTGTCTTGCAGGTAACGGGTGCTGGCGGCGCGCTGCAGTTGCAGCTCGCAGAGAAGGGCATGGCAATCCGAAGAGAGGGTGAAGGCTGACATCAGAACTCACGGGCAGATGCAAAGGCGGAATTTTAACGGGAAAGCGGCGGCGGCTCGACCCTTAAGCGCGAATTAGCACAAAAAAAGCGGCGCAGGGATCTGGAGGCGCCGCAGCGCCTCTTGATTGAGCCAGGAGTCACCCTCAGCCTTCGAGCCGTGCCAGGCGGGATTCCAGCGCCTGCAACTGCGACTTGAGGCGCTCGACTTCCTCTTCCAGCTGGCTCAGGCGATCGGCGGCAGGAGAGGCGTGGCTGACTGCCGGTGCGCTCTGTGCCAGGGCCTCCAGGTCTATCTCCCCGCCGAACAGGTGGGCGTAGCGGGACTCTCGCTTGCCCGGCTCCCGGGGCAGCTTGACCACATAGGGCCCCCGCTCGACGAGGCCGGCCAGCACGGCATCCACCTCGGTCACGTCGTCGAAACTGCACAGGCGATTGGTGCGCGAGCGCAGTTCACCCGGGGTCTGCGGGCCGCGCAGCAAGAGTTCGCAGACAATGCCGAGCTCCTGGGCCGTGAACTTGAGCTCGCCAAATTCGGTGTTGCAGAAGCGGTGCTGATAGCGCGGCACCCGGGCGTTGAAACCGGCGGTATTGACCACCAGGCGGCGGCGGATCAGCTCGTCGATCACGGCGCGGATGTCCAGCTCGGCGAGCTCCAGCACGGGCTCGCGGTTGCTCTTCTGGTTGCAGGCGTTGACCAGCGCATTGAGCGAGAGAGGGTACTGATCCGGCGTGCAGATCTCTTTCTCTATCAGGCAGCCGATCACGCGGGCCTCTAATGAGCCTAGTACTATCTCCATGTCATACTCCCTTGCCAAACAAGACGTTAAGACGGTTATCTTAACCAAGGCGCTTGCGCCGTCCAGCAGATAACCCCATTTTTGCGAGCCGATGAAACCCTTGCTGCAACCTTGTACAGCAAAACGGCCGCGGTGCGCGGGCGAGGTGAACGGATGGCCGGGAGCCTCTTTGGCAACCAGCCCCCTCCCCCTTCAACGAGGCGGGCACAAAAACCATCACGGCCGCAAAGGCGGCCGTGATGGTAGACAGATTGAAACGGCCCTCACGAAGAGGGCTTGCGCTCCAGGGTCGCGGCAACGGATCTCGCCGCCGAGCCGGTGAGCAAGGGCTCACCCGGATAAAGCACCAAGGCCTCGGCCCGCAGGCGATCGGCCTCCTCACGCCGCCCCAGGGCATTGAGGGCGATCACCATGTTGGCGTAAATATTGGCCCTGGGGGTATGGCGCACGAACCCCTGCCCCCAGTCGAGATAGGCCTCCAGTTCCCCCTTGTTGTTGCTCTGCAGGCCCACCATCAGCCGCACCGCGTTCACGTCAAACTCCACCCGGGTCAGCCAGGCCATGGGATTGACGATGTCGAGCAGAAGCGCCGGCTGCTTGTAACCGCCCCGCTCATACTTGGTCACCACCCAGGCGGTGTGCAGGGCCGTCAGCATAAAGGGCACGACAATGAGGGGAATGGCGATGGCCGCGAAGCGCAGCAAGAGCCAGGGGCGACAGACATGCTCCCGCCAGTTGGCGTGGCCGGCCAGCCCCTCCTCCTCCACTTCCGCATCCACCACATGGATGAGCAACAGCAGCGCCCACCACAGGGCAATGGCGTGGTAGAAGGGATATTCGGTCTGGGTATGCAGCAGGATGGGCGTGACCAGGGCCAGCAAGGCCGCCCCCCTGACGATACCAGCACGACCCAGCCGCCACAGCAGGGTGCCCCCCATCAGCACCATGCCGAGCATGGGGGCCAGCCCCCCCTCCACCGCCCAGTAGAGAAACTCGTTGTGGGGGTGATCCAGGTTGTATTCGATCTGCACCATGGCGGGGTTCAGCGCCTTGTCGGCCATGTAGTGCTGCAGAAAAACGGACTCGAAGCTGCCGTAGCCCCAGCCGGTCCAGGGTGCCTCGGCGATGAGCCTGGCAGCATAGGGCCAGTAGACCGAGCGCATGCCGCCGGACTGGTACATCTCCAGTCCCCGCTTTGCCCCCGCCATCCCGTACTGGGAGGCCAGCCCGAGCGCAACCCCCAGGGCCACAAGACCCAGCACCCGGCCCAGCAACCGCTCACGGTGCAACCGGGGCACGAGCAGCAGCAAGGCCAACACCCCGCCGAGTTGCCCCACCCTGGATTGCACCACCACCAGCAGCAGGGACGTTGCCAGGATCACCCCATAGCGCAGCCCCCTGAGCCAGGGATGCCCATGGCCCCGCAGCTCCAGCCAGATGGCCAGCGACAAGCCGGTCGCCATGAAGCTCGCCATCACGTTGGGTTGCTGGAAGATGCCGTAGGGGCGGTTGACCTTGGTGTCATAGCCCAGCCAGTTGCCCGGCACCAGCAGGTAGTACTGCACCAGGCCGAGCAGCGCCTCTATGGCGACGGCACCCAGCAGCAGATAGAGCAGCCGGTCGCGCGCGCCGCGATCCAGCCGCCACTGGTAGAGGCTGGCGAGGAACAGCAGACCGGCAAACAGCCCCAGCAGCCGGGGAATGGCGTAATCCTTGAGCTCGAAGCCGGGATAGGCCATGGGCAGCAACAGCAGCAAGCCGCCAAGCCACAGGGCCGTCAGCAGCGGCGAAGCCATCAGCCGCTGGTTGAGGGTGACCTGCCACAGCCCCAGGGCCATCACCAGGCTCGCGAAGATCCAGCCCCAGGCGTTGAACGGCAGATAGAGCCCGGCCCCGCCGGGGTTGTGCATAAAGAAATGCATGCCCAGCAGCCAGTACAGCACGCTGATCACCCCAAAGGCCCTTGCTGTTGACGTCATCTTCCCTGACCTCCATGCATGCATGTTCATAACACTATCCCCCAGGCAACAAAAAGGGGGCCGAGCCCCCTTTGATGCACTTGGCAACGATTATGCCTGTTCTGGCTCGGGCTTGCGAAACGCATGGCGCACCAGCACTATGCCCACCCCCAGCATGCCGCCGAGCAGGGTGGCCAGCACCACGACCAAGGGGCGCTTGGGCTTGTCACGGCTCTGGGGTTCGTCGGGTGCGTCCAGATAGGAAAATGGACGAAAATCAATCCCCTCCAGAGAGATGCGCTTCAAGCGATCCATCTGTGCCTGCAACTTCTGCAACTCGGGTTGATAGACTGACAGATCAAGGGACTTCAGCAAGGCCAGCTTTTCTTCCAGTCCCTTGGACCCTAGCAAAATGGAGAAACGTTCCTGACTGCTAGTCCGTTCCAACGGCGTACTCACCCCCGCCGCCTTGGCCACACGGTTGGCAAGCGCGACCTCGGAGATCTCCTGCTGCAGGGCACGCTTGGCCTCTTCCTGCATCACGGTATAGCGTGTATTCATCTCTCCCAGTTGCAAATCACGCTGTGCACCTAACCGCTCGATCAATTTCTGCTGTTGCAACTTGACGATGTAACCGACATATCCTTCCAGCATCGCCAGCGACGTTTCCGCGGCTGGAGCCGCAAATGTAATGGCAATCCCCGGCTCTTCTCCCTTCTTATCTACAGGTTTAGCCGTCGCCAGATTGGCCCAGTCACGCAGCCAACGTCTCTGAGCCTTGGCATCCAAAGCTGATTCCTCTATCTGCTCAGTAAACAGCGGGCTGTCTTTCAGGTAATCCCGACGGTTTTCATAAGCGTTGAACTCCTGTACAAATTCCTGATAGAGACTTTTCCCGTCTGGAAACCCTGTGAGCCCCAGTGCAGAGGCTCGTACCGATATCTTATTCAACGGTAGCAAATCTTCCGGCTTGGGGGCAGTGATCACCGCCTTGGCGGACCACTGTTGGGGAGCTGTCAACGCATAACCTACACCCACAGCGGCGAATAACACCGTAATCAGCAAAATTAGCGCCTTCTCACGCCACAACACCAGGATCAGCTCGCGCAGATCGATCTCGTCACCGGAAGAGGCTTGCCAACCCTGGGGCAATCGAGCGTCAACGTTGGGGGTTATCTCTTTGTTGGTCATAACAGTGGTCATTTCCTAATCAGATTAGAGAGTTAATAAAAGGGGCCTGACGATCTTTGTCAGACAAGATCGGGGGCGTATTTTCGATTAGCGGCCAACTAATAGCCAGCGCAAGATCAGCCCAATTAATAGTCCGCTCAAATTCAGGGCGGTAATAGTAGTCGGTGCATTTATAGAGCACCGTCGCCATATCGCTTTGAACATAAAAACCGTGGACAAAGCCGGGGGCTCCAGAGCGACATGGGCGAATCGGCATCAAGGTGCTGCCCAACCCATTGGCCATAGCTGACCCTATTAGGGCGTAGGTCGACCGCCACATCGAAGATACTCCCAGAGATAGGCGCTATCGGGGGCGCTGCGAATGGCTCATCAAGGACGACGAGATGCTGTGGCGCAAAGGGAGCTATGGCGTGTGTTCACATCGTGGGGAGCTGTTTCGACAACGGATACTGTCGTTGGTTGAGACGGCCAAACGCCTGGGACGTTGTCCCCAGGCGTGGCTGCGCGCCATCGTCCGAGCCTGCATCGAGAAAACGGATACCCTCGGCCCATACTAGTCATTGATCCTTCTGTCCATCATCTGGCCCGCCATTCACGGGAAATCACGGGGCATGCCATAAGACAAGTCGCTTAATGCATCGGCTGATGACTCTCTGAATTCAGGAAATCAATGTCCTCGACCACACTCAGGCACGGTTCATCCTCCAAGGTGTTTTTTGCTTGCCACACCAAGTCACAGATCCCATCGGTGGGATTAAAGCCGGTCGGCATACTTAACAGCAGGCTACGGATCTGTTCATGATCAAAGCGGAAACACGCGCTATCGAGCTCGGCCAAAAACGCCCGCAGTTGTGGCCATGGCAGCATTAACTCAGAGGCTTTCATGATCCGGGGGTGGGCAGTGCCCTCAACTTGCTCGCCAATGAGCAGCTCTTCAAACAGCTTCTCACCAGGGCGCAAGCCAGTTATCTTCACTTCAATATCACCAGTGGGGTACTGCTCGCTCTTGAGCTTCAAGCCACTCAAGCGGATCATCCGGTGCGCCAAATCAATGATTTTGACCGGCTCCCCCATGTCCAACACAAACACATCGCCCCCCTGCCCCATCGCACCCGCCTGGATCACCAGCTGCGACGCCTCAGGAATGGTCATGAAATAACGAATGATGTCAGGGTGGGTCAAGGTCAACGGGCCACCATCGCGGATCTGCTTGCGAAACAGTGGCACCACAGAACCAGATGAGCCCAAAACATTACCAAAACGCACCATGCAAAAACGGGTTTGCCGTTGCGCGGCGGCCAACGATTGCAACACCAGTTCGGCCAATCGCTTGGTGGTGCCCATGGTGTTGGTGGGGCGCACCGCTTTATCAGTCGAAATCAACACAAAGGTTTCAACCTTAGCCCTGATGGCTGCCTGAGCGCAATAAAGGGTACCAAACACATTATTTCGCACCCCCTCAACCACGTTGTATTCAACTAGGGGGACATGCTTGTAAGCCGCAGCATGGTAAACCGTCTGGATCTGGAAGGTGCTCATCACCGCTTGCAAGCGATGTTGCCGCTGCACCGACCCCAACAATGGCACTATCTCAACCTGCAACCCTTCTTGCTGACTGATTTCTTGCAGCTCTTTATCAATCGCATACAAACCATATTCAGACAACTCAAACAACACCAATTTCGCGGGCTTGCAACGAATTATCTGACGGCACAATTCAGAGCCGATAGAGCCGCCCGCCCCCGTCACCATCACCCGCTTACCAGATATATTGGCATTGATCAACTCAGGGATCGGAGCAACCGCATCACGCCCCAACAAATCCTCAATGCTGACCTCTTTCAGCTCGTCGATATGAGCATGCCCCTCAACCAAGTCAGCCATACCAGGAATTGACAGTACTTCGCATGGACACTGCTCTAATCGATTGATCACCATTTGCCTGACACTACGCGGAGCACTCGGCATGGCTAGTAATATTTTCTTAATATCAAAATTTTCAATTAACTTTTCAATAGAATCGGCACTGTAAACGTTTATTCCCTGGATCACTGCTTTGACCAAAGCAGGATCATCATCGACAAAGGCCACAGGCAAGTACTCTTGCCCTTGATTCAATGCTAATTGCAACTGCCGTCCAGAAGAGCCTGCGCCATATATCAGCACAGCCACTCGTTGTTGCTTACCACGGACTACCAGTGCGCGAAAGAACAGTCTAGCCCCCCCAACCAGTAATACCGAAAAAGCAAAATAGATAACCGATACCGTTCTAGGAAGCGGAACCTCCATAAAAAACGCCAGCATGACCAAAGACATAGTGGAGAGGAGAACACCGAGAGATACTGTCCACAACACCTTGAAACCAACATATCGTAATACCGCGCGATAAAGCCCTAACCGCATAAATACGAGAATGGTAATTGGCAGCAAAAATGTAAGAATTTGCCAATGCGATAAGCTTTGCAATGGAATATTGGCATCCAGCCTTACCCAATAACTCCCCCAAAAAGCCAAGCAGAGTAATAATAAATCTACAAAAATACTAACAACCTGCTTATAAACTCGGGGAATAGCCAAGAAGTAATTCAACATAATGGCACCATTTAGTTAACAACGGTGAAGAAGATCAAACAGAACAACTCATGGTAACACTACTTAGACCCAACAGCATCGCCAGCACCGCTACCGGTTGCCGTCATAATGATGTAGCGGAAGTAGCATGCTAACGTCAGGGTATCTATCATCTGCCGATCTGTTTTGGCAAGCAATGCCGGAGTTGACATATCGATATTTTGAACCTGTGCCAAACCGGTAATACCAGGTAATACCTCATACACACCCAATGCATCACGCTCTTTGATCAGCTCCTCCTGATTAAAGAGATTAGGACGCGGCCCAACCAAGCTCATCTCGCCTTTGAGCACATTGATAAGCTGCGGTAGTTCATCAATTTTCGTTTTGCGTAAAAATGCCCCAAGCTTGGTAATGGAACTCGTACTAGCCAAGTGGCTCGCCACAGACTGGGTATCAGTCGACATGGTGCGAAATTTAATTAACTTGAATGGCTTCTTGTAACGCCCCACCCGCTCTTGTACAAAAATAGGCGAACCAGTATCAAACAGGCCGATCAGAGTAACGACCAACAAAACAGGCCAAAGAAATAACAACCCCAAAAAAGCCGCGCAAAAATCAAGCGTTCGAATTAACATTTTCCTTTATCCTTAATAAAACAGCGCCTAATACCTTCCTCTACCGATATCGGTGGTTGCCAACCCAATATCTCTTTGGTATAGCTGATATCAACCAATAGATTGCCACATAATCGCTCAATCACAGCCCGTTTGCCGGTCACCCGTCCCAACAACCTTAACCAACTCATTGGCACTGACAATAACCGTGGCGACTTACCCGCCGCCTGGGTCATCATCACAAGTAATTGGGAGGTTGAAATATCGTTCCCATCACTGACTAAAAATGTTTGATTCACCGCTTGTGGATGACGGATACAGATAATAATAAGATCGACCAGATTATCCAGGGCAACCATACTGCGTTGATTATGAATAGCCCCCAATGGCAACGGTAGATTCTTTTTAGCAATAGCCAGCAATGAAGAAAAATTACCTTTAACTCCGGGCCCATAAACCAGAGGTGGGCGAATAATCACCAGCTCCATGCTGGAATTAGCTGCCAATGTTCGTAGCCCATCCTCAGCGGCTTGTTTCGAACGCCCGTAGGCATCCTCAGGTGCTGCAGCACAATCATGCGTAAAGGGCTGGCTATCGCTGGTCGATTCGCCATTCACTTTAATGGAACTGATAAAGATAAAACGCTTCACGCCCGCGGTAATGGCTTGCCGTGCCAAGTGCAAGGTACCATCAACATTAATATCCCGATAAATATCTATCCCATTATTCGCTGAATCATTCATCACATGCGCTTGCGCGGCACAAT
This sequence comes from Aeromonas sp. QDB56, assembly GCF_027705505.1. Taxonomy (NCBI): domain Bacteria; kingdom Pseudomonadati; phylum Pseudomonadota; class Gammaproteobacteria; order Aeromonadales; family Aeromonadaceae; genus Aeromonas; species Aeromonas sp. QDB56. The sequence continues at coordinate 13,676 of NZ_JAPDBZ010000029.1, read as the reverse complement.
GAATGACCACATCAACATCCACCAACGCAGGGGCATAATCCGCCACAGCGCCGATCTCCCCCGTCACATGGCAGATCTCTTGAGCACTGGCATCGACAGCACTGTCAGCATTCACCCCCACCGGAGCACGGCGACCGTAGGTACGGACGGCCACATCAGGTTGCTGCATTAACTGCTTTAACACTGCATTACCCACAAACCCGGTGGCACCGGTTAGTAATATTGTCATTTTTTTGACTCTAAAAATGTATCAATTATCTGTTGTGCGGCGGCTTCTACTGAAAAGTTAGCTTTAAGCGTTTCATAACCACGCATACCCATTTCAACGCGCAATGCTTTATCTTTTAAAAGATTAATTGCCGCCGTTAACAATTCTTCATCTTCACCATTAATACAAGCCCAACCGGCACCTTGGCCATTAATGAAATCTATTACATCATTACCTTTATTAACACTACCCAGAATAGGCAAAGACTGAAGCATATAACCAAGCAACTTTCCAGGGAAGTTATGCGCCTTATGTGTTTTAGCTAATGAAAACAAACCAATATCAACCTGCGTCAAAACTTCCTTGTAGGCATCTTGATTGATTGAAGGAAGCAGCGTTAGGTTGTTAAGGCTTTCAACAGTTATAGCCTGCTTGACCAACGCAAATTCATCGCCTTGTCCAATAAACAAAAAGTGGGCATTTGAATATGGTGCCATATTCTTGACCAAACGCAATAAATTACGCATATCTTGCGCGTGACCGATATTCCCACCATAAAAGAATATGACTTTGTCATTTAAATCATATGTTTTTCTGATGTCTATAAGCTGTGACGAACGACTGACTGGATTAATATCAGCCCAGTTCCTTAATACCTGTAAATTATTGTAGTAAGGATGCAGCACCCTAAAATAATCAACGTTAGCAGGTGACATTAAACCAATGCAGTCGGATGCATTGTAATTGAATTTTTCAAAAAAACGGAAATATGAAGCAACGGGTGACTTAGCCGAAATTAACCCTTCATCGATTACCCATTGTGGGAACATATCTCGCAGCACTAAATAATTGAATGTTTTCACTTTACGTTTGAACCAATGCATTAGTGGACCAAAAAAAATAGTTGGAGAATAATTAATGCATAGTTCGAATGAAGATACATCCTTGACATTTTTAATTGCTAAAAAAGCGTTAAGCGATAGCAGTGTTTCGCTTATCACTCTTTTAACCTTGCCCTGCCCCCGCATAGGTGGGTTACGAAAACGCCATATTTCTACACCATCTAAATAATCGACCTGAAGGCGTTTGGTTTGTTTACCATGGCTAGGTGTAATTATTATCGGCTCATGACCAAGCCTTTTAAGCTCTAATGCTAATTCATGGAACATTTTGGCATGCACTAAAGTACTATCAGGTAAATAATCATCAGGGAACAGGGCAATCTTCACAGCGACTTTCTCCAAACCACTCGATTAACATAATCGGTGTAGCTTAAAATGGTGCGCAGCACTTTGTCTGATACATTCGGTGCAATGTAATCTTGTACCTTATTGATCAAGCGCGTTGCCCCACGCGGCTGCTGCCCCAAAATTTCAATTGCTTGCAGGATACGATCAACACTCATGCCAGTGAACATCACAGCCCCTTCTTCAAATCCTTCTGGGCGCTCCTGTGCTTCTCGAATATTGATGGCAGGGAAGTTCAAGATGGATGACTCTTCCGTAATGGTACCGCTATCGCTTAGCACTACCTTGGCATCCATCTGCAGACGAACATAATCACTAAAACCAAGTGGCTTTAACAAATTAACTAAAGGATGGAAAGTTAAATTCAATGCTTCAATTTTTTTGCGAGTACGCGGATGAGTCGAAACAATAATCGGATATTGGTATTTTTCTGCAAGTTCGTTTAATACCCTCACATAACTGTGAATATTTCTATCTGAATCCACATTCTCTTCACGGTGCACACTCACCAAAAAGTATTTCCCCTTAGTGAGTGAAAGGCGAGTTACCACATCGGCAGCGTGAATTTTATCGTGATAAAACGCCAGCACCTCATCCATCGGGCTACCGGTTTTAACAATTAAGTCAGGCTTAATTCCCTCGTTTAACAGATATTCACGCGCAATATCACTATAAGGCATATTCACATCAGAAATGTGATCCACTATTTTTCGGTTAATCTCTTCCGGCACCCGCAAATCAAAGCAACGGTTACCTGCTTCCATATGGAAGATCGGGATTTTCTTACGCTTGGCAGAAATAGCCGCCAAGGCACTATTGGTATCACCCAAAATAAGGAGTGCATCCGGTTTTAAATCGGCAAATACCTTATCTGACTTGCTGATTACTTGTGCCATGGTTTCGGCGGCGCTGCTACCGGCACACTCTAAAAAAACATCTGGTGCCCGAATACCTAAATCATCAAAAAAAATTTGATTGAGCTCATAATCATAATTCTGACCGGTATGCACCAAGGTATGATCACAAAACTCATCTAGCTTGGCGATAGTGCGCGACAGGCGAATAATTTCCGGGCGAGTACCAACAATGGTCATCACTTTTAGTTTTTTTTGCATGGCACATACCTTATCAAATAATCGTTATGCATAAATTCAATCAACTCATGCCAGCTGGGCACAGTCAAATTCAGCGCTTGACGCAGGCGGCTAGAATCGAGCGACCGATCAATCACCAGTTGGGTTGACTCATTAATCTCAATTTCTTTGCCATAAATGTCGGCCACCAACGAGATTAAACTGTGCTTATCAATCGGCTCAACCGATAGATGATACAACCCGCAGATCTCAGGCTTGTTCAGAATGTTATCAGCCAGTAGTTTGGCGATATAGCAAGTAGGCAATCCAGAAAACACCGCTTTGGAAAAACCATTCACAGTACCGGATTGGCTTAAAAACCAATCAACCAAGCTCACGGAAGAATCCAACTCATGGCCAATGATCGAGGTGCGCAAGGTTAGGTGGCGACCATAGTTAACCTCACCTAGGCACTTAGATTTGCCATACAGATCCGTTGCGGTCGGCAAGTCAGTTTCCTGATACATGCCTTGCTTTCCATCAAACACACAGTCGGTCGAAAAATGGATTAACCGCGCATCATATTGGTCACACAAAGCTGCCAATTGATGTGGCAACAGGGCATTGATTTCAATCGCTGCCACATGCTGCTTGGCAATATCGTGCTGCTTAATCAAGCCAATGCAATTGATCACCACCTCTGGCTTGGCAGTGACAATCGCCTGTTCAATGCTAGCGATATCGGTGACATCAATACCATGCAACAGTTGCTTCTGGTAATGTGTAAAAAAAGCCGCCTTGCCGGTTAAGCTACGCAGTGTGCCCGTAACGTTCAATACTGGGTTATCAGCCAAATTGCTAAACAGGCTGTAACCCAACATGCCGGTAGCACCCAGGATTAACACATTCACCGTTATACTCCTTCTGGCACGATTAGATTACCGGCTTCGATTTCACGAATAAAGTCGAGCTTGCGCAGCAATTGCTTCATCCCGGCTACATCGAGGCGCTCGGTATTATGGGAGTTGTAATCTTCAATCTGCGACAGATCTTGCTCACCCTCTTCAAAATACTTGGAGTAATTAAGGTCACGATTATCGGCAGGCACCCTAAAGTATTGCCCCTGCTCCTGCGCAACAAACATCTCTTCGCGACTACAGAGTGCTTCAAATTGCTTCTCTCCGTGACGAGTACCAATCACATTCACCGGATGTTGCTGTTGATTAAGGATATCCAGCAAGGCCTTTACCAATATCTCAATGGTAGCCGCTGGCGCTTTTTGCACGAAAATATCGCCATTCTTACCATGCTCGAAGGCATGCAATACTAGATCGACCGCATCATCGAGGGTCATCATAAATCGGGTCATCGCCGGGTCGGTGATAGTAATGGCATCGCCATTAACGACTTGGCGAATAAACAGTGGGATCACTGAACCGCGCGATGCCATCACGTTACCATAGCGAGTGCAGCAAATAGTGGTATTGGTGTGTTCCAGATTACGGCTCTTGGCAACAATCACCTTTTCCATCATCGCTTTAGAAATACCCATGGCATTGATTGGATATACCGCCTTATCAGTACTCAAACACACCACTCGCTCAACGCCATGGCTGATAGCGGCCTCTAGTACATTTTCAGTACCCAATACATTGGTCTTTACCGCTTCCAGTGGATAGAACTCACAGGAGGGTACCTGTTTTAACGCTGCTGCGTGGTAAACATAATCCACCCCACGCATGGCATTAGCAACGCTTTGGTAGTCGCGCACATCACCAATATAAAACTTAAGCTTGTCTGACTTAAAGAATTTACGCATGTCGTCCTGTTTTTTCTCATCACGGGAGAAAATTCGGATCTCTTTAATATCCGTATTTAAAAAACGGCGCAGCACTGCGTTGCCGAAAGAACCGGTGCCACCGGTGATAAGAAGGACTTTATCTTTAAACATACCAACCTCAACACCATTAAAATTTAAATAAAATCAAAAAAATCTTTCCACGTTGCACACTGTGCAAATGACAAAGGCGAAAATTGTAATACCGTTTGCTGCCCAAGAACAGATTCCATTTCATCTGCCCATTTAGTTGCATCTTGATAGTCCAAAAAGCTAGCACCTTGGTAACCTGTCAATACATCTCTGGAATAAGGTAAATCCGCACAGATGATTTTTTTACCTAACACACCTGCCTCGGCAAGTGGTAAGCCAAAAGTTTCTATATAACTGGGGAATAACACTGCATCGGCTGAAATATAATACTCAATCACTTGCTCGTAGGACATTACGCCTAAATAGACCACATTATCACTTAACCCTAACTGCTGCACTTTTTCATCAAATACAGGGTGATCGCCAATGGCTAATGTCACCGCAAATTGAGATTTCTTGTTTACCTGCCTAGTATTAAGTAATGCTAACGCATCCAAAATCAATAAATGATTTTTATAAAAAAGCGATGAAGCTGGATAAAAAAAAGTAACTTGCTCGGAAGTTAGCAGTTGTGTTTGTTCTGAGCGCTTGTTGTGATGCCCATCTGGCAACTTGATATCTGGCGTAAACACCGAAATATTGCCTTCTGCCACACCACTTTGTGCCAGCGCAGCCTTCATCCACTGTGTTTGCACGACAAACCGCGTGCTCTTAGTGACAAATAAGAGAATAAAAAATTTATAAAACCACTTATATAAAAAGTATTTTATTGTTTGCTTGTTAAAAACATACTTAACAGTTGTAAAGGGGAGAGATTGATGCAAGTAAATTAATTGTTGGCAGCCAATATTCACCGACGTATTTTGCAATGAAATACACAGTTCAGACTCGATGTTATGTTGCTTGATATAACGTTTTAAACCGAAACTATCCCACCAAATTCGCCTCAGCCAAGATTTGGTATCCACTTCAACATAGGTAATATTAGCATGTACTTCGAGTGACACGCCGATGGGTGAAAAGATAATATATTTTTTATTCGTGAATGCCGCGTGTGTAACAAATTGCCGGAGAATTGTTAGTGCACCACCGGAGGATAAGGCTGTTGCATTAACTAAAATAAAACCTACTTCGTTATGTTGTAATCTATCCATATAAAAACTTATTTACCAAAAAAATGAAAAAAAGTAAATATAGAAGAGTATAATTTCTTCTCATGAAAATATGGCCATATACACTCCCCAAAAAATTTAATTTTTCCACGTTCATCACCTAACCACGCTCTCAAAACAAGAGAGCCTTGCTGTGCAATTTTTATTCCAGCAATTAGTTTTTTTGTTTTTTTTAACTTCATAAAAAGAGATTTATTAAATGCAGCGCCACCAACAACATTATTCGAATGTTGCCTATAAAGAATTGTTGGATTATCCAAAAAATACAGTCCACCAAACTTTAATGCGACTAAAGCAAGCCAATGATCGTGCATTGGTATCCCATTAGGGAACGGATAAGCCAGAGTAGCACAGGATTTATTAAAAATACATGTACATCCATATATTGTCGAGCGCCAAGATAGAAAATGAACATCCTGATTATGAATAGGATTGTATTTATTTATTTTATAAAAGCTGTTCGCAATAACATTACAATCTTGGTCAACTAAAATCAGATCAGAATAACAAAGCACCGGGGATTTAGCGCCAAGCTGTTCTTCATGCTTTATTAAAAATGACAACATTAGCTCAATTTTATTTTGGCACCACACATCATCTTGATCCGATAACATAACATAATCTGCATCACTGAAACTGAGAGCCTTGTTGAAATTTTTTGCTACACCGCCAACTCGCTCTTTGTTTACTAATTTAACTCTATCGTCTTCGTTGGCTATACGTAATATTTTCTCTACCGTATCATCGGTAGAACCATCATCCGATATAATTACAGAAAAATTATTATGTGTTTGGCTCAAAATTGAATAAAGTTGTTCCTCTATAAAAGTAGAACCATTATAGCTTGCTAATATAATATCAACTTTAAAATTATCGAAGTTACAGGCCATTAATTATACTCCATGAGTAATTACCAACCACATAAATATCCATAGCCTATATTACTTAGATAAACACATTTGTCATGGGATAACTTTTCTAAGGACTTATCATCAAGCCCATTCATATTCTCGAATATACTTTGCTGATTTAAGACAGCATGACCAGAGTAATCATACACCAATGGTCTGCACGACTGCATACATAAAAAAGATACAATTAAAATTCTAATTACACGCTGCCAACGATTATGATATTGAATTTTATAAAAAACATCCCCCCTAAAGTATTGAGAAAATAAAATTATAATGAATGGAATCCCGAACCAGCCAATTCTAGTCAAGACAGGCATATATCGACCAATTAGCATTGCAAAAAAAACATAAAAGAATATACCTACAAGGGTGATATTAAAGCCTCTATTATACGTCTCATCATGAATATTATTTTTTAAATCTCTCAGTGCAATAATAAACAAGCATACCAGAGAAAAATCAATAATTGCACCAATACCTATTGACACCTGTGGTTTATAGGCATCGGACATCATGTAAAAATTCAACTTCTCAACCACTGTATTACCAATAAAATCAGGTAACAGTTTAAAAAATAAAATGGCACCATAAATGATTTCATTAGGAATGGTAATAAACAACAAATACACAATCAACATTACCATACCAGATAAATAAATAATCCATCTTGATTTAACCGCTACGGAGAAAATAAATAATAACGTTATTATTGCACTCGAATGGAACATAGTAGATAGCAACACAAAAAAAACGTACTTGGCTATTTTTTTAGTATAAAGATATTGTATTGCATACAAGAATATCGACATTGCCATAGCTTGTCTTATTGCTTCAATATAAAGAACCCACCCAAGCATGGTCAGCAGTACAAAAAAAACAAAACTACCATTCCCAATTTTATTCTTCTGAATAAATTTGAATACGCATACCACATTGAAAATGGCAATAGCAACTATTGTTAGTTGATAACCAAGTTGCCCGAAAATCAAAACAAGAAGGTTATAACCAGATTCAAACTTAATCAAATTGTCACTATTGCAAGTATGATTAACTAAACAATTGTAATTTGTAAAATAACCAACAAAATCATATCCACTTGGATAACTAAACCCTAAAAATAGAAAAAACAAAAAAAATGACAAAAAAATAGCTTTTTTATAACTATTTTCAATGAAAGTTAAAAATAACATTAAGAATACGAATGTAAAATAATACACCATACCTCCCAAAAATACTTTTCATGATTTTGCTCTTTCGAAAATACTATTCGAATTTCTTATCCAGAAAAAACATAAGTAAAAAATCGAGAGACACTCTAATGGTCCAGCATACAGCAACACCAATCATTCCGAACTCTTTAATGCCATAAAATAAAGCCAGTAAATATGGTATCACCTCTATAGCATGGACAAATGCAGTCACATTAGAGAGCCCTTTAGCCTGTAAACTGGAAAAGCTAATTAATGCGAGAGAATTGAAAAAAAACCCAACCAATAAAATTTGTAAAATTAATGGTGAGGTGTTGGAAAAACTGCTTCCAAGCCACATGGTTAGCCATTTGTCAGCCCAAACCCCGACAATAATAGAAAGACCAAGAATCGGCAATGCCATAATATAAAAAGACTTCGTTTTAATTTTATTTCGTTCTTCTTTATCACACGCAACCAATTTTGGAAAAATCACTCTAGACAAAGCACCCGGCGCCATACTTAAACGAGAAATCAATTCTGATGGTGCAGTATATGCAGCAATATGTGATGCACCTAACATATTAGAGGCGATGAATCGATCAAAGTAACTCATTACTGGACTAATAATATTACTTAGGGTAATCCAACCCCCAAATGAGATTAACCTTTTTAATACAATAAAATCGATATTAAAACGCATGCTGAACAATATTTTGCGCGATGTATAAATTGCTAGAAACATCACCAATAAACGCCCAATCAGTAACCCAGAGATAGCGCTCATCAAAGTTGGGCTAAAGTGTACAAATAGTGCGGGTAATCCCCCCTGCACACTGCCTGTGATTGTCTTTTGCAAGTTTAAATTAGCAAAGCGCTCTTCGCCCTCTAGAATAGCCAACCAAATTTGCCCGACCAAAAAAATAGGGACCATCACAGCCAACAATTTCATTGAGTCTTGTAAGTCTGTATAAAAACCTTCTGATACATTTAACCATATTGGCCATTTTTTATCTAAGCACAATATGATTAACATACCAATAAACCCTAAAAAACTTACCACAATTGTTGACGTGGCAATTATTTTTAATTTTTCATGGAAATTGTTTCGATAGTATGAGACTTCTCTAATTACTGCTCGAGTTAGGCCTGCATCAAAAATACTTGCGTAACCAAACAAGGCAAGTGAAAGCGTAAAAATACCAAACAACTCAAAACCTAACACTCGACTTAAATAGCCAAGTGCCGGGATAGTTATTATTGTTGGCAATATGTATCCCGCAAAATTCCATGCGGTATTACGTAATATACTCATTAAAATAACTCAGCATTGTTTACATAAATCAAGCTGGCTGCCTCTTGGTCTTTCTTGGATAGACTCACTTCGCCTTCAATCGGCCATTCAATACCCACTTGTGGATCATCCCAACGGATTGCCCCTTCACTCTGTGGTGCATAGTAGTTAGTGGTCTTATACAAAAACTCTGCCGCGTCGCTCAAAGTGACAAAGCCATGGGCAAACCCTTCCGGGATCCATAGCTGGCGCTTGTTTTCGGCAGACAGATGCACGCCAACCCACTGGCCAAAAGTGGGCGAGCTTTGGCGAATATCCACCGCCACATCGAACACTTCACCAGCCACACAGCGCACCAGCTTACCCTGGACATGGGGCGGTAACTGATAGTGCAAGCCACGCAGTACTCCTTTTGAAGATTTGGAGTGATTATCCTGCACAAAGTTAACCGAATATCCTACCGCCTCTTCAAACAACTTGTGGTTGAAACTCTCAAAGAAAAAACCACGCTCGTCACCAAATACTTTTGGCTCAAAGATAAGCACATCGGGAAGAGCTGTTTTGATTACATTCATATTTTTCTCGGGATTCGGGATTCGGGATTCGGGATTCGGGATTCGGGATTCGGGATTCGGGATTCGGGATTCGGGATTCGGGATTCGGGAAATACTAACAACAACTCCCGGATCGCCAATCCCCATTCACTTGCCAACCATCTTCAGCAGATATTGACCATAAGTATTTTTTGCCAACGGAGCCGCGAGCTCACGAACCTGGTCGGCAGTAATAAACTTCTGGCGATAGGCAATCTCTTCAGGGCACGCCACCTTCAACCCTTGGCGGGTTTCGATAGTTTGAATAAAGTTGCTCGCTTCAATCATGCTTTCATGAGTACCAGTATCAAGCCAGGCATAGCCACGACCCATCATCGCCACCGACAGATTGCCTTGTTCCAGGTAGATACGGTTCACGTCGGTAATTTCCAGCTCACCACGGGGCGATGGCTTCAAACTCTTGGCGATCTCCACCACGCTGTTGTCATAGAAATAGAGGCCGGTAACCGCATAGTTGCTCTTGGGCTCCAGTGGCTTCTCTTCCAGAGAAATAGCGGTGCCCTCTTTATCAAATTCCACCACCCCATAACGCTCAGGGTCATGCACGTGATAAGCAAACACTGTGGCGCCACTGGATTTGGCCGCAGCACCTTCCAGCTGCTTCTGCAAATCGTGACCGTAGAAGATGTTGTCACCCAGCACCAGGGCGCAGTCGTCGTCACCGATAAACTCTTCACCCAGAATAAAGGCTTGCGCCAACCCGTCCGGGCTCGGTTGTACCTTGTATTGCAGATTCAATCCCCACTGGCTGCCATCGCCCAGCAACTGTTCAAAGCGAGGGGTATCTTGTGGGGTACTGATGATCAAGATATCGCGAATACCGGCCAACATCAGAGTGCTCAGCGGGTAATAAATCATCGGCTTGTCATAGATGGGCAGCAACTGTTTGCTGACGGCCATGGTAACTGGATAGAGACGAGTGCCAGAACCACCGGCCAGAATAATACCTTTACGCTTGGTCATAGTGCTTGATTTCTTATCTTTGAATTATCTAACCCATCAAAGTGAGTGCGCTTACATAACACTCATTTTGCGTTTTATCCCTGCTGAAGCGTGAAACCGTATACCCACGCTGTCTTTATTGTCTTATTTTCCGAGGATCTCGGTCAGCATCCGTTCGACACCGACAGTCCAGTCCGGCAGGCGCAGGTTGAAGGTGCGCTGGAACTTGGTGGTATCGAGTCGCGAGTTATGAGGGCGCTTGGCCGGCGTTGGAAACGCGCTGGTCGGGACGGCGTTGACTTGTGTGACCGCCAGTTCAACTCCAGCAGCCCTCGCTTTGGCAAACACCAGCTGGGCATAGTCAAACCAGGTAGTGGTGCCAGAGGCGATCAGATGGTAGAGCCCTACCACCTCAGGTTGATGTTGTGCGGTCCGGATCGCGTGGGCCGTGCAGTCGGCCAGCAGCTCGGCACCGGTCGGGGCACCAAACTGGTCGTTGATGACTGACATTTCACTGCGTTCCTTGCCAAAGCGCAGCATGGTCTTGGCGAAGTTGGCGCCACGGGCGGCATACACCCAGCTGGTACGGAAGATGAGATGGCGAGCACAAAGCGCTGCGGCCTGTTCCCCTGCGAGCTTGGTCTCCCCATAGACGTTGAGCGGGGCGGTTTGATCGTTTTCGACCCAGGGGCGTTCACCACTGCCATCAAAGACGTAATCGGTGGAGTAATGTACCAGCCAGGCCCCCAACGCCTCGGCTTCTTTGGCAATCGCAGCCACGCTGGTGGCGTTGAGCAACTCGGCAAACTCCCGCTCGCTCTCGGCTTTGTCTACCGCAGTGTGGGCTGCTGCGTTCACGATGACATCCGGCTTCACCAAGCGCACAGTCTCCGCCACGCCGGCCGGCTTGCTGAAGTCACCGCAATAATCGGTCGAGTCAAAATCGACGGCTGTGATACGGCCCAGCGGTGCCAGTGCACGTTGTAGCTCCCAGCCAACCTGACCATTCTTGCCAAACAGCAAAATATGCATCAGGCACGCTCCCCGTAGTTCTGTTCGATCCAGGACTGATAGGAGCCACTCTTCACGTTGTTGACCCACTGCTGGTTATCCAGATACCACTGCACGGTTTTGCGAATGCCGGATTCAAAGGTCTCTTGCGGTTGCCAGGCAAGCTCGACGCTCATCTTGCTGGCATCGATGGCATAGCGGCGGTCGTGACCGGGGCGGTCGGCCACATAGGTGATTTGATCACGATAGGACCCTGCTTTCGGCACCATCTCATCGAGCAGGTCGCAGATGGTGTGTACCACATCCAGGTTCTGTTTCTCGTTGTGACCGCCGATATTATAGGTCTCACCCATCACCCCGGTGGTGACCACGGTATAGAGCGCGCGGGCGTGATCTTCCACATAGAGCCAATCGCGGATCTGATCGCCCTTGCCATAGACCGGCAACAGCTTGCCATCCAGTGCGTTGAGGATCACCAGCGGGATCAGCTTCTCGGGGAAGTGGAAAGGACCGTAGTTGTTGGAGCAGTTGGTGACCACGGTCGGCAGGCCGTAAGTACGGCGCCAGGCGCGGACCAGATGGTCGCTCGATGCCTTGGAGGCAGAGTAGGGACTGCTTGGCGCGTAAGGGGTGGTTTCGGTGAAGAGGGGCAACGCCTCACCGGGGGCAACTTCATCGGGATGGGGCAGGTCGCCATACACCTCGTCGGTGGAGATATGGTGGAAGCGGAACGCCGCCTTGCGAACCTCGTCCAGACCATTCCAGTAGGTGCGGGCCGCTTCCAGCAGCATGTAGGTGCCGACGATATTGGTTTCGATGAAATCGGCAGGGCCGGTAATGGAGCGATCGACGTGGCTCTCGGCCGCCAGATGCATCACGGCATCGGGTTGATGGGCGGCAAACACCCGATCCAGTTCGGCGCGGTTGCAGATATCGACCTGCTCGAAGGCATAACGCTCGCTGCTCGAGACCTCAGCCAGGGATTCCAAGTTGCCTGCATAGGTCAGCTTATCGAGGTTGATAACAGAATCTTGGGTGTCACGAATTATATGGCGAACTACAGCCGAACCGATAAAACCGGCGCCGCCGGTTACAAGGATCTTCATGGAAAAGGTTCCCGATTGCAATCTAATGAAAAGGAAAGATTTTTGGTTAGGGTTTGCTACTGTGTATCAATCTGGTTTTTTCTTCATAGGGTACAGTACCAGGGCGAGATCGTGAACGTTTTGAAGCAATGTTAAGAGGATTTGACCGACCGATCTGGGTGTGATCTTATACTCTCTTTTACGGGAGTTTCGCGATGAACCACCATGCTGCATTTACTCAATTCTTCTCTGAACTCAAAGACCCTCGCCAGGTAGCTAAAATCGAGTACCCCTTCTTTGATGTGGTTTTTTTGACTGTCTGTGCCGCCATCGGTGGCGCCCAAGGTTGGGAAGATATTGAGCTATTCGGCGAGGCGCATCTGGAATGGTTTCAGCGTAATGGCTTGTTTCCTAACGGATTACCTGTTCACGACACCATAGCCAGGATCATCTCCCGTATTCAGCCGGAGCAATTTCAAAACGCCTTTGTCCGCTGGATGCAGGCAACGTCAGAGCGTACCGATGGCAGGGCGAGATCGTGAACGTTTTGAAGCAATGTTAAGAGGATTTGACCGACCGATCTGGGTGTGATCTTATACTCTCTTTTACGGGAGTTTCGCGATGAACCACCATGCTGCATTTACTCAATTCTTCTCTGAACTCAAAGACCCTCGCCAGGTAGCTAAAATCGAGTACCCCTTCTTTGATGTGGTTTTTTTGACTGTCTGTGCCGCCATCGGTGGCGCCCAAGGTTGGGAAGATATTGAGCTATTCGGCGAGGCGCATCTGGAATGGTTTCAGCGTAATGGCTTGTTTCCTAACGGATTACCTGTTCACGACACCATAGCCAGGATCATCTCCCGTATTCAGCCGGAGCAATTTCAAAACGCCTTTGTCCGCTGGATGCAGGCAACGTCAGAGCGTACCGATGGTGAGCTGATCGCCATTGACGGCAAGACCTTACGCAGCTCTTACGACCGCGACAGTCGCCAATCTACC
>NZ_JAPDBZ010000028.1:0-35965 GCF_027705505.1 Aeromonas sp. QDB56 | reverse complement strand
TATGGATTTAGGGACTCAGAATACTTTTTTCTGAAAATCAAGGCGGCCTTCCCCGGAAAGCCGCGATGAACCAAAAAAAAGGGGTCACAGTAAAGGACCCCTGAAAAGTAGCATGCTAAGTCCATTGTTGCGGAGCTCGCAACCTTCACATGCTTGCCAAGTCAGACGAGCAAGGCATAGGGGCCATACCCGTATTCATTCTGCTGCAGTCAATAGACCATTGATAAATCAAAAGGTTCAGAGGATCCACATATGATCCTCGGCGCAGACACCATTCAGATTACTCTGAGAAAGTGGCCCGTGCCAGAAACGGGCCACTCTTTTACTTGATCCAGTTCGCAAAATCCAGCGCTTTAAAATGCTGACAAATTAATCAGGACGGTTCTATGTCGCGAATGTGTCTGTGTACCGAGAACCAGGAGGCGATCAACCCCAGCAGGGCGCCCAGCAGTATGAGATTGAAGCCGTCGAACGCCCCCATCCCCACCAGACGGAAGTTGCTGTTGTAGAGCCCCGCCAGCTCCTTCACCACCCCCTCGCTCCAGATCACCATCACCTCGGTCAGCCACCAGGCCAGCATGCCGCCAATGACCCCGAACCAGATGCCCGTATAGAGGAAGGGACGGTGGATGAAGGCATCGGTCGCTCCCACCAGCTTGAGCACTTCAATCTCGGAACGCTGGTTCAGGATATTCAGGCGCAGGGTGTTGCCCACGATCAGCAACACGGCGGAGAGCAGCAACACCGCGATACCTGTAATGGTGTGGCGCAGCAGGTTCATGATCCCCTGCAACCGGGTCAACCACTGCAGATCCAGCTTGCCCTGCTCGATACCGGGCTCGTTCTCTAGCTTGGCGAGCAGCTCGGCGGCCCCTTCGGGATTCTGCCAGCGCGGATCCGGGATCACGCTCAGCACCGGCGGCAGCGGGTTGCTGTCCAGATAATCCAGGGCATCACCGAAACCGGAGATCTGCCGAAATTCCCTGAGCGCCTCGTCACGGTTCATATAAGTGACGGACTCCACTTCCGGATAGAGCAGGATCCGCTGCTTCATGTCGAGGATGCTCTGCTCCGGCAGATCCTTGCGCAGATAGAGGGAGATCTGGGAGCTGGTCTGCCAGCTCCCCTCTACCACTTCGGCATTCTTCAGCAATACGTGGAAACAGGAAGGCAGCGCCAGACTCACGCCAAGCACTGCCAGGGTCATCAGGGAGGCGAGCGGGTTGCGCCACAGCTCACCCAGGCTGGCAAAGGCCTGACGCACATGATCCACCCCATACATCATCAAACGACGCAACGGCGGCTGTTTATGACGAACAATAGCCATCAGCGATCCTCCCCGGACGAATACATGCGACCCGCCTTGAGGGTCAGGGTGCGGTAGCGCATCCGGGCGATCAGCCCCAGATCGTGAGTGGCAATCAGCACGGAGACGCCGAAGCGGTTGAACTCCTCGAACAGGCGCATGATGTCCATGGAAAGCTGGGGATCCAGGTTGCCGGTCGGCTCGTCCGCCAGCAGCAGGGGGGGTTTGTTGACGATGGCACGGGCGATGCCGACCCGTTGCTGCTCACCACCGGAGAGCATGCGCGGCTGGTAGCGCTCCTTGCCGAGCAGCCCGACCTTGTCGAGCGCCGCCGCCACCCGCTTGTTGATGTCCCCATGGCTGTAGCCATCGATCACCAGGGGCAGGGCGACGTTGTCGAACACGGTACGATCCATCAACAGGCGGTGATCCTGGAAGATCATACCGATCTGGCGGCGCACGTAGGGGATCTGACTGCGCTGGATGTGGCTGACGTCATCGCCGTGGAAGAAGACGCGGCCGTCGGTCGGTCGTTCCATCACGCTGATGAGCTTGAGGAGGGTACTCTTGCCCGCCCCCGAATGGCCGGTCAGGAAGGCCATCTCCCCCTTGCGCAGGTGAAAACTGACCTTTTGCAGCGCTTGATGACCGCCACTGTAGACCTTGCTGACCTTGTCAAAACAAATCATAACGGTTCCCTGAGATTGACAAACCCCGACCGGGATAAAGCATGGGGCGCTCACTCCCCCGTACCGGCACAACACCTAGATGACAACACCGGTCACAACCATGCCACATGTCATCCTTGTCCGGATGAGCCATGCCTGCGCCCTCATAGTGACATACCCCGACCGGAGTCGGGGTATGGAACACATGCTTGTCACGGCCGGGCCGGCTCATGTCAGCCGGATTTATTCTTCGCGGCTGAAGAGCGCCTCGATGAAGTCGTTGGCGACGAACGGGCGCAGATCGTCGATCCCCTCGCCCACCCCGATGTAGCGGATCGGGATCTGGAACTTGTCGGCCACCGCGAAGATGACACCCCCCTTGGCGGTACCGTCCAGTTTGGTGAGGGTGATACCGGTCAGGCCCACCGCCTCGCTGAACAGCTTGGCCTGGCTCAATGCGTTCTGGCCGGTGCCTGCGTCCAGAGTCAGCATGATCTCGTGGGGCGCGGCATCGTCCAGCTTCTTCATCACCCGCACCACCTTCTTGAGCTCCTCCATCAAGTTGCTCTTGTTCTGCAGGCGGCCGGCGGTATCGGCGATCAGCACGTCAGCCCCGCGGGAGCGGGCAGCCTCGATGGCGTCATAGATGACGGAGGCGGAGTCGGCACCGGTGTGCTGGGCAATCACCGGAATGTTGTTGCGCTGACCCCACACCTGCAGCTGCTCGACCGCAGCGGCACGGAAGGTATCGCCAGCGGCCAGCATTACGCTCTTGCCCTCGGCCTGGAACTGTTTGGCCAGCTTGCCGATGGTGGTGGTCTTGCCGACGCCGTTCACACCGACCATCAGGATGACGTAAGGCTTCTTGCTGGTGTCGATCACCAGGGGCTGCTCGACCTTGGCCAGCATCTCGCCCATGTCCTGTTTGAGCAGACCGTAGAGCGCCTCGGCGTCCTTGAGCTGCTTGCGGTCCGCGTGCTGTACCAGCCCCTCGATGATGCGGGTGGTGGTGTCGACGCCAAGATCGGCGGTCAGCAGCTGGGTCTCCAGCTCTTCGAACAGATCGTCATCGATCTTCTTGCCGCTGAACAGGCCGAAGAAACCGGAACCGATATTCTCCCTGGTACGCACCAGGCTGCGTTTGAGGCGGGCAAAGAAGCCCTCCCGCTGCGGCTTCTCCTGAGTGTCGTCGTCCACCTTGGCGGCCAGCGGCAGAGCGGCCAGCGCGGCGGCCTCAGCCTCCATCGCGGCGACCAGACGCAAATCTTCCGCTCTCTGGGCCTCTTTGGCGACACGAGCGTCCTCGGCAGCCTGAGCTTCGGCGGCAATACAAGCCTCTTCCGCAGCGCGAGCTTCGGCGGCAATACGAGCTTCTTCTGCTGCACGGGCTTCGGCAGCGATGCGAGCTTCTTCTGCAGCGCGAGCCTCGGCGGCAATACGGGTCTCTTCTGCAGCGCGAGCTTCGGCGGCAATACGGGCTTCTTCTGCGGCGCGAGTCTCGGCGGCGATGCGAGCCTCTTCCGCAGCGCGGGTCTCGGCAGCAATACGGGCCTCTTCTGCAGCGCGAGCCTCGGCGGCAACACGAGCCTCTTCCGCAGCGCGAGCTTCGGCGGCAACACGGACCTCTTCTGCGGCTCGGGCTTCGGCGGCAACACGAGCCTCTTCCGCAGCGCGAGCTTCGGCGGCAACACGGGCCTCTTCTGCAGCGCGAGCCTCGGCGGCAATACGGGTCTCTTCTGCAGCACGAGCCTCGGCGGCAATACGGGCCTCTTCTGCGGCGCGGGCTTCGGCGGCAACACGAGCCTCTTCCGCAGCGCGAGCTTCGGCGGCAACACGGGCCTCTTCCAAAGCGCGGGCTTCGGCGGCGACAATGGCTTCTTCTGCGACCTGAGCTTCGGTTGAGATCAAGGCCTCATTGACGATGACGGGCTCAAGCTCGCCCTCCGGCTCTTCCACAACCAGAGGGCCTTCGTCAGGGCCGCTCAGCAGCGCTTCGGGCTTGGCGGCGGGGGCATCAGCCGGGGCAACATCGGCGACAGGCGCGGGAACAGCGGCGGCCTCCGACTCGACTACCGCCGGGGTAGCGTCGGGCGCCTGCGATGGAACGGCCTCAGCCTCTTCTTTCTTGCGGCCGAAACCCAGCCAGGAAAACAAACCTTTTGCCATCTAAAAATACTCACATCAAAGGCTGACTGCTAAGATAGCCGTCCCTCGGCGGGTCGGCATAAAAATGAACCGCCTTATACTATCACTTTATTTTCTGACGACGAAACGCGATGCCCAGAGTGAAATCCAGCCGTAACAGCCCGAGCAAGAGCCCGGCCCCCCAGGGGCGAGCGGGCGTGGTACGAATCATCAGCGGCCAATGGAAGGGGCGCAAACTCCCCGTCAGGGATGTGGAAGGGCTCAGACCCACCACGGATCGCGTCAAGGAGACCATCTTCAACTGGCTGGCTCCCCACGTGCGCGGTACCCGCTGTCTGGATCTGTTCGCCGGCAGCGGCGGGCTGGGGCTGGAAGCCTTGTCCCGCTATGCCGAACAGGTCACCCTGATCGAGATGGACAGAGGCGCCGCCGACCAGCTCAAGAAGAACCTGACGACCCTGGGCAGCAGCCAGGGGCAGGTGATCCAGGCTGATGCCGTGAGCTGGCTGCAAGGCCCGGCCACGCCGTTCGATCTGGTCTTTCTGGACCCACCGTTTCGTCGCGAGCTGCTGCCCCAGGTGTGCGAGCTGCTCGAGCAGCGCGGCTGGCTGGCATCCGATGCCCTCATCTATCTGGAGCGGGAAAAAGAGATGGCCGATCTGGCGCTGCCCGCCAGCTGGAAACTACTCAAGGACAAGCAGGCGGGTCAGGTCTGCTATCAGCTCTATCTGCGGGACACCAAGCATGACGCTGCTGTTTAAAGGGGAGATGGGCACAGTCCCCTTCTCCGTCAATTTGGACAACGGCTCAAGGACAAGCAGGTCGATCACATCAGGCCTGCTATCAACTCTATGTACGGGAGGTAAACGATGAAGCGGGTGTTTAATCTGTTGGCGATGGGGGTGCTGCTGTTCTTCTGGTTCGGTGTGGCACTCGCCCTGCTGGGCACCCTGCCGGGCAAACTGAACGGCTTTCTGCCGGTGTGCGGCGTCATCGTGATATTGATGCACTGGGTACAGGCCAGCATGATCAAGGCGGCCTGCAAACCCTACTTCGCGGTCACTCGTCTCGAATTCACCCAGGTGCTGATCTTCGGGGTGTTCGGCATGATGGATATCCGCACCAAGCTGCAGGCCATCATAGACGCCAGGAAGAAGGGAGAGACTCCCCCCAGGGCCGACTAGGCCACCCCCGGCCCGACCAGAAGGAGTGATTCGTCACTCCTTTTGCGTTTTTCCGAGGCTGATTCCCAGCTTGATGGAGAGAGCGGCGAGCAGCAGCAGCATGGCAATGAGGGAGAAGAAGTTGCTGCCAAGCTCGGGGTACTGCACCTTGACCAGGGCAGAATGGCCGAACACGCCGATAAAGAAGCAGAGCAGGATGCAGCTGGGTGTGTTGCCCACCATGGGCTCATGGCGATAGTGCTGATAGAGCTGGCTGGCCGCCAGCAACAGGGCGATGAGGGGGTAGAAGGAGAAGGGGACGACCGACTCCGTCAAGGCCGACAGAAAGGCATCGCCACAGATACCGATCAGCAGGGCCAGCACCAGGGGCTTCTTCGGAATCGCGTTCGGTTCATGCATGAGGCTGTCCATCCTTGCGTTATGTGAGAGATTCGTGGCGCTTGCGGTTCTGCACCTCGGCGCCCATGGCGATCATCCGCAACTGGCTGATGGTGCGCTCCGACAGTGCCTTGCACTCTTCCGGAGTCATGTCGAGGGCGTCTGCACCGGCGCTGAAGACGATGGTCACCATGGCCTCGGCCTGGATATAGGCCTCTTCCCGTGGCGCCTGCGTGGTGGCTTCCAGATAATCGGTCAGCTCGGCGATGAAGTGCTGGATCTCCCGGGCCACCGCCTGACGGAATGCAGCCGAGGTGCCGGAGCGCTCGCGCAGCAGCAGCCGGAAGATGTTCGGGTTGTTTTCGACGAATTCCATGAAGGTCTGCACCGAGGTGCTGATGACGCTGCCACCACCGGCAATGCGCTGGCGCGCCTGGCGCATCAGTTGGCGCAGGGTCAGCCCTCCCTCGTCCACCAGCGTCAGCCCCAGCTCTTCCATGTCCCGAAAGTGGCGATAGAAGGAGGTCGGCGCTATGCCCGCCTCTCTGGCCACTTCCCGCAGGCTGAGGTTGGAGAAACTGCGGTTGGCGCAGAGTTGACTGAACGCCGCCTCGATCAGCGTACGCCGGGTTTTTTCTTTTTGTTGCGCGCGAATACCCACGAAAACAGTCACCTTGAGATTAGCGAGGCCAGATGATAACCCGAAGGCGGGGCCGGGATCAGGTTTGTCTCCGACTTTTTTACCATTGACCCGCATTCCGGCTCAATGGAGAATAGTGAACAGCTGTTCGCTGAAAGGAGCCGAGTGAAATGGACCGCCCCCCGATCATCATGACCAACACCCTGCTGTTCGCCCTCTCCGGGCTCACGGCACTGATAGCGGTCCCCTGGTATGGACTGAGCCAGGGCTACGACCTCTGGCAGTGGCTCTGCTTCCTGCTGCTGTTCTGCTATTGCGGCATCTCCATCACCGCCGGCTACCACAGGCTCTGGTCCCACAAGTCCTACAAGGCGCACCCGGCCCTGCAATGGATCTTCGCCATCGGAGGCGCGCTCGCCCTGCAAAACTCGGCGCTGCACTGGTCCTCGGATCATCGCCGCCACCACCGCCACGTGGATGACAACCAGAAGGATCCCTACAGTGCGGGTCGCGGCTTCTGGTACTCCCACATCGGCTGGATGCTGCGGGAATACCAGCGCGATACCTACCACGACTACAGCAATGTACGCGACCTGCAAAACAACCCCGTGGTCGCCTTCCAGCACAGGCACTATCTCGCCCTGGCTCTGGTCACCAACATCGGCATTCCGCTGCTGCTCGGCCTCCTGCACGGGGATTTGCTCGGCATGATGCTGCTGGCCGGGGTGCTGCGCATGGTGATGACCCATCACACCACCTTCTTCATCAACTCCCTGGCCCACATCTGGGGCAGCCAGCCGTTCACGGATCGCAACAGCGCCCGGGACAACGGCATCCTGGCCTTCTTCACCTTTGGCGAGGGCTATCACAACTTCCATCACCTGTTCGAGAACGACTACCGCAACGGCATTCAGTGGTGGCAGTTCGATCCCACCAAGTGGCTGATCCGCACCGCCGCCTGGTGCGGGCTCGCCAAAGACCTGAGATCCTGCCCGGAGGAACGCATCGAGCAGGCCAGGCTGGAGATGCAACTCAAGCGCGCCCAGGCCAGAGTGCACCAGCAGGACGACAGGGAACGCTGGCAGGCACTGCTGCAGGAGGAGTACGACAAGCTGAGCCTGCAGATCCAGCACTACTATGCCAGCCGCAAGTCACTGCTGGAGCAGCGCAAGCGCACAGCCCTCGCACGCTACGACAGGCTCAGGCTGCAACTGGAGTACCGCACATTGCGAGACGGTTTCCTCGTTGCCAAGCGCAACTGGAGTCGTCTGCTGGCGGGCCTCGCCTGATCGCCGAGACATCACGCAAAAGACCGCCAGCAGGCGCAATGCTGTTCACTTAAGAGAATTTGAGTTCCAGTCCACGTAGTATCAGGGCTAAAAATGAGGGAGGCATGATGCCTCCCTCTTTCTATTGCAAGCCACGCTGGATAAAGGCTGAAGGAACATCGACTGGAAACAGCCTTGCTCCCCCAACTCAAGTCGCATTTATGAATAATTAGTCAAAAATGTGCTTATCTGAACAGCATTGCGCCAGCAGGCGGTCTTTTTGATTGGGCAAGCAGACGGCGGGCATAAAAAATGGGGCAACATTCGCATGTCACCCCCTCGCAAATAGCATGTTCCATATTGGGCTCCCGCAACCACGGGGGTCTGTCTGGCATCACGGGTTTCCGCTCCCGATCCGCCTCGCCTGCCGGAGCAATCCGGTTGGCCCATTTCCCCTGTTGCCGTCACCCACACGGCAGACCAGCCGCCGTGTTTGTCCTTGCACTCGAGATACTACGCAGTTAAATAAAATAAAAAACCGTTCTACACGCACCTCTATGCAGTCGAGGCCCCTGGATTGTTACTGCGCTCTTAATATAAATCGATTAAAAACAATACGATGCAATCCAGCCCCGTCTTTGGATGGCAAACGTTATCCTCGAAGGCGCACAAAGCTTTGCGAGATCTCGCACAAGGCGGATCCCACTCACAACCAACGATGCAAAGGTAACCAATCGCTCAATTGCGCCAGCAGGCGCCGCCATGCAGAGGGGGACGCCGCCACCGGGTGCACGGCCTGCTGCAACCAGCCATCGATGAGTTGCTGCAACTCGTCGCACAACCTCGGGCTATGGAGGTGCAGCATCAACTCGGTGTTGAGCATCAGGGAGCGGGGATCCAGGTTGAAACTGCCGAGCAGCGCCTCCTCCTTCCCCATCAGGATCAGCTTGGCATGCAGACTGAACGCCTCCGTCGTCAGCTCGAACAGGGTGACCCCCTGACGCTCGAGCCAGGGGCGGTGACGTCGATAGGCGCCATAGACCAGGGGCACGTCCGTGCTGGCTAGGGAGTTGGTCAGGATCTCGATGTCGACCCCCTGCCGTCGCTGCCCCTTGAGCCGGCGACGCAGCCCCCGTGTCAGGATCAGGTAAGGGCTCACCAACCTCAGGGCCCCCTGATTGCTCGCCAGCATGCGTCCCAGCAGGGGCGCCGTGGTCGGCCGGGCGACCAGCCCCTTGCCGGGGCGATCGAACCAGCACAGCCCTCGCCCGGGATGCCAGCAAAGGGGAACGGGGCACTCATCAAACAGAGTGGCCGGCAGATCATAGGCGGCCGCCATGGCGGGGTCGGTCAGGGTCAGCAGGAAATCGTTCAGGGCCCGGGTTTCGGCTGGCAGCAAGGGGCGTCTCAACAGGCGACGGACCGGGTGGCTCCAGCGACTGTGCCAGAACAGCGCGAACCCCTGCTCGGCCTGCTGGCAGAGGGGGCCGCGGCAGACCAGATCCAGGTCGATGAAGTGAGGCGGCATCCCCAGCCCGAAGTAACGATCACCGATGTTGCGCCCGCCGATCACCGCCTGGCTGCCATCCACCAGCAGCAGCTTGTTGTGCATCCGGTGGTTGATGCGGCGAAAGCTCAGCACCCCTTCCAGCAGCAGGGTCAGAAGACGCCAGCCCCGCAGCCAGAAGGGGTTGAACAGGCGCACCTCGATGCCCGGTTCCGCCGCCACCGCCTCCAGAAAGCGGTTCTCCCCGCCGTAGAGATCGTCGATGAGCAGTTGCACCACCACTCCGCGCCGGGCCGCCCGCACCAGCTCCGCCAGCAGCAGCTTGCCGCTGCCGTCCTCTTCCCAGCTGTAATACTGGGCGAGGATCCGGTGGCGAGCCTGGCGGATCAACTGGCATCGGGCCTTCAGGGCGGCGCCGGGATCGGCGAGCAAGGCAAAGTCGGCGGGGATCAAGGGTCATCTCCCTGTCATCTGGTGGTGGCATAACCCAGACAACCGCCCCGATAGCCCAGTGTCAAGGAGCCGATGATGGAACTGCGCGACCACCCCTCCCTCAGTCAGAGACCTCATGCCAGCCAACCGGATCCCACCCCGGCCAGGCTGTTGATGCCCTGGTACCAGCAGCACCGGGATCTGGGCTGGGAACCCCTTGCGCAGCATCACGAGGATCCCCTCCCCGGCCAGCATTGACAGGCTCAGGGCTGCACCGCCTCGATGGCCTCTGACTTGCCCTCCAACTGGGGCAGGCTGAAACGGTAGGCCACGTAGTATTTGTAGATGGTGCCAACGTAGTTGATGGGCCCCTGGCCCACGTCGTTGGCCACCAGCTGCTCCACATTGCCGAACCAGACGTTCGGATCCAGCCCCTTGTCGGCCGCCTTGGCCTGCAATGCCTGGACCCGGTTCGGACCCGCATTGTAGGCGGCCAGGGCGAACAGATGGCGATTGAGCCTGTCCATCCCGGGATCATTGAAGTAGGTGTCCAGGATGAGCCGCATGTAGCGACAGGCCGCCTCCACATTGCCCTCCAGACTGGTGAGTCTGGCGCCGCGGATCCCCACCTCCTTGCCGGTGCTCGGCAGCAATTGCATGATGCCGACGGCCCCCCGGTGAGAGCCGACATTGGGATTGAGCCCCGACTCCTTGTAAGCCAGCGCGGCCAGCATCAGCCAGTCCAGCTGATACTTGTCCGCCTGGGCCTCCAGTACCTTGCGAATGGTCGACAGTCGCCCCAGCGGGTCCGGCGCCAGTATGTTGCTCATGCGGTCGCTCTGCGCCAGCAGGCGGCGCAATGTCATGTCACTGTAGAGGGTCCGCTTGCTCGACTCCGAGATGTAGGCGTTCACCGCCTTGAGCAGCTCCGGGCTGTTGTTGCGCAGGGCCCAGGCGCTGCGCCCCTTGTCCCGCAGCGGAATCAGCCTGTGGGCCTTGAGGCCGCCAATCATGTCGAGCCAGATCCGCCCCTTGAAGCTGTCGGTGACCGTCAGCGGAATGATCCCGGCTGACACCATCTCCAGCAGGTCCCCATCCTGCAGGTATTCGGGAACCGTCTCGATGTAGACCGGGGGCAACCCCAGCTCCCGAAACAGCCAGTTGAGCTGGTGCAGGCTCTCGAAATAACTGGAGCTGGCACGCACCCAGATCCGCCGGCCGGACAGCTGGGTGATGCGATTGAAGGCAGGGAGCTCCCGCTGGCTCACCACCCACTCCTCGATGGGGGTGATCAGCGGCTGGGAGAAGGTCACCTGCTCGCGCCGGGTGGGGGTGACCGTCAGGTTGGCGGCCACCAGATCCCCGCGTCCCTCGGCCAGATAGTCCAGCAGCTTGTCCTGGCGCACCGGGATATAAATGATCTTGAGCTTGAGCTTCTCCTTGGCCAGGTAGGTCTGGTTCAACCAGCGCTCGAATCCCTGAAGCTGATTGACCAGGATGCCGTACTGGGCTCCCTTGTCAAAAAAGAAAAACCCCCGCTCATAGACCACCAGGGCCCTGATCTCTTTTTTTTGCAGGATGTGTTCGAGATCACCGGCCTGGGGCAGCAACTGCGGCTTGAGATCCGCCGCCAGCAGAGGGAGAGAGCAGAGAGCCAGCAGGGCCCAGATCCATCGCCGCATCATGATTTAACCACCTCGCTGTGGGCCGGTGCGCACCGTCGGGTCTGTCAGAGAAGGCGCCTGCGCCAAGTCATGGGGCGTCGCGGGATCTTCTGCCGATCGGCGCATGCCGGACGGAAAACGGATCGTCCGTGGGATAACTCACTATACAACGCAAAGGGAGGGAAAAAGCGAGGGGCAGAGCAAGACGGCAGGCAAGCCTGCCGTGTCATCACGATCTCAGAGGGAGCGGGCGCGCATCTCGAAGATCAGCTTCTCGGCGGTACAGGTGAATTGCAGGCGGGCCTTCAGGATCACGCCATCAGGGCCTCGGCTCAGCTCGCTGCTGCTTTTGGCTTCGGCAGTGACCTGCTTGGCCAGCGCCTCGTAAGCTGCAAATTTCTCGCGGGCGTCGGCTTCTGCAGCGGCCTCGATCACCAGCTCCATGACGTCGTCACCTTCGCCGATGATGGTGCCAATTTCGGCGAAACAGCCGCAACTGTCACAGGTCTCGTTCAGTTCCACTTTCTCGTCTACAGACATACGTTCACTCCTACTTATTCCGGATATTGTCATCGTCGCGCAAGGCGTTGCGAAAATCCCTGATGGCAGTGCCCAGATCCTCACCGGCGCCAGCCAGGCGTTTGCTGCCAAACACCACGACGACGACCACGAGCAGGATCAGCAGATGCCAGATATGAATGCCACCCAGTCCCATAGGGAGACTCCTGACTGTTAGATACCTGGAGGTTGTATCAAAAGAAAGCGTATCGATTGTTGGGCAAAATCAAGGCAGGTGCAAGTTGGCGAAAAAATCGCGCAAAAACGGCGACGAGGCGCAAAAAAATACGGCGACCATGGGCCGCCGTATGAGTCGGTGCTACTTGTCCCCTCAACCGCTACATCCTGTACCAGCCGCCACCAGGGCGAGAGACCCGTCGAGCATAGGATCGCCAAGATATGAAAACAAATGGTATATATTCATCTAGGAATTGAAGAGGATTCATATCATGTTGCTGGAACAGCTTGCACGCATAGACCTTAATCTGTTGATAATCCTGCAAGTCTTGCTAGAAGAGCGCAACGGCAGCCGGGCTGCACGCCGTTTGCACCTGAGCCAGTCCGCCGTCAGCAAGGCCCTCGGGCGGTTGCGGGAGACCTTTGACGATCCCCTGTTCGTGCGCTCGGCCTACGGGATGGATCCCACTCCCCGCGCCCTGGATCTCCAGCAGCAACTGCAGCCCATACTGCTCTCCCTGGACAACCTGATCCAGCCGCCGGACTTCGATCCCGCCAGCACGGAGCGGGAGTTCGTCATCGCCAGCATGGACAGCGCCTTCACCCTGTTTGCCCCCCTCTACCTGAGCGAACTGAAGCGTCAGGCCCCTGGCATCCGCCTGCGCTACGAGGAGTAGACCGAACACAGCCTGACCGAGATGAGCCAGGGCCAGGTGGATATCGCCTTCACGGTGCGGGAGAACTGCATCAATTCGGATTTTCGCCTCGACACCCTGCCCAACGCCATCTGCCAGCGGTTGCTCACCATCGACGATCTCACCTGCCTGGTGCAGCGGGATCACCCTGCCTTGCAGGAGCCCGAGTGGGATCTCGCCCGTTACCTCGCCTACCCCCATGTGCAGACCTACTGCGAGGGGCGGGATCGCTGGATGCTGGATCACAAGCTGGCGGAGCAGGATCTCTATCGCCGGATCGAGGCGACCGTGCCCTCCTTCGAGGCGGCCCTGCGCATGGGCATGCACTCGGACATGATAGTGACCCTCTCCCGCCTCTACGCCCGCCACGCCACCCAGGTCTACCCCCTGGTGCCGCTGCCGCTGCCCATCGCCCTGGACAGCATCTCCCACCTGCTCATCTGGCATCAGCGCCACGAGGAGGATCCGGGCCATCGCTGGCTGCGGGAGACCCTGCTCGCCCTCATCATGGGCAAGCTGGAAACCTCGGCGGACGGCCCGGCCGCTGCCGCCTGACGCGCAAAAAAAAACGGGGCTCAAGAAGCCCCGTTTCACGTTGACATCAGCATTCGCCCCGTCAGTTCTGACCCGTCACCGCCAGATAGTGGTGTACCCCGTCCAGCAGCATCTGTACCGAGATCATCACCAGCAGCATGCCCATCAGCCGCTCCACCGCGGTGAGTCCTCGCTCACCCAGCAGCTTGTTGAACAGCTCGTAGAACATCAGGATCACGGCGCTGGCCCCCCAGGCCATCAGCAGGGCCAATGACCAGTCCACCATCCGGGTCGGCTCCTGGTTGGCCAGAAGCAGCAGGGAAGCCAGGATGGAGGGGCCCGCAATCATGGGGATGGCCATGGGCACCAGGAAGGGCTCCTCCCCCGCCGCCAGCCCGGTCACGCCACCGGGGCTCGGGAAGATCATCTTGATGGCGATGAGGAAGAGGATGATGCCCCCCGCGATGCTGACCGCCTCCTGACGCAGGTTGAGGAAGCTCAGGATCTGCTGACCGGCGAACAGGAAGCCCATCATGATCACCAGTGAAAACAACAGCTCCCGCAGCATTACCTTGCGTCGACGCTTGGGGTCGACATGGCGCAGGATGGAGAGGAAGACCGGCAGGTTGCCCAGCGGATCCATGATCAGAAACAGCATGACGGCAGCGGAGAATGTGTCCATAGAGCGCCCGGGCAGAACCTTTCAACAAGAGGGGAAGGAGGGCGAAATATAACAAAGGTGGCGGGATTCGGCGAGCGCCCCACCGCGCTCGCCGCTGGCGATCATCCGTGGTTGCAGATCTTGTCGGCGCGGGTCTGGAACCCTGACTCCGAGTCGATGAACTTGCCGCGCCTGGCCAGGAAGTCGATCAGGGCGTCGGCGTCCATCTCGCTGGCGCTGCAGGTGTGGAACCGGGCCTCGGCACCGAAGCGCGAGGCGATCGCCGCCCTGAGGCTGGCCCGGGTAAACGGACTCTCCTGCTCCAGCATCATCTCCATCACTTCGTGACCGTGTATCGATTGGGACATCTCGAACCTCTTTAATCATCATGTCAGATGACAATTAAAGCCCGAAGCCCGGAGAGGGTTCTTGATATAGGCCAACAAAACGCCTTTTTTAACGCCAGCGGGCTGGTCGTGAGCGCCGCTTTGTCGATAATGTGGCAACCTGACGGGGGGATGGCTACACTGTCGCCCCTTTTTGCCACCGCAGACAGAAAATAAGGACATTGGCGTCATGCTGTTCCATGGATTGGTCTTCAAACCCTGGCGGATCTGGACCCGTCGCCCGCTCTGGTTGAAGACCCTGCTCGGCATGCTGACCGGGATAGGTCTGGGGCTCTGCTTCAGCGAGCAGGCCCTGCTGCTCAAGCCCATCGGCGTCCTGTTCGTCAACACCATCCAGATGCTGATGGTGCCCCTCATCTTCTGTTCCGTCCTGGCAGGCCTCACCGCCCTGCTCAAGGGCAAGCGGCTCGACCGCATCGCCGGCAAGGCCATCGGCTTCTATCTCTGCTCCACCGCCGTCGCCATCTGCATCGGCCTGATGATGGGCTGGCTGCTGGAGCCGGGCATGGGCGCCAATATGGGTCCTTATGAACGGGGCGCCATGGCGCAGCAACCTACCCTGGCCAGCGTGCTGAGCCACCTGGTGCCGCGCAACCCGGTGCAGGCCATGGGCGATGGCAAGATATTGCAGGTGATCGTGTTCGCCGTGGCCCTCGCTCTCGCCCTCAACGCCACCGGACGACGCGGCCGCCCCGCCATCCTGTTCTTTACCTCTCTGGCGGAGGGAATGTTCAAGCTGACCCAGATGGTGATGGCCCTGGCCCCCTATGGCGTCTGCGCCCTGATGGCCTGGATGACCGGCAAGTACGGCGTCAGCCTGCTGTTGCCGCTGCTCAAGGTGATCGGCGCCGTCTACCTCGGCTGCCTGCTCCACGTGCTCGGCGTCTACAGCAGCCTGCTGCTCCTGATGGCGCGCCTCAACCCGTTGCACTACTTCAAGAGCATCGTCGATGCCCAGGCGGTGGCCTTCACCAGCAGTTCAAGCAGCAGCACCCTGCCCATCAGCCTGGCCTGCGCCGAACGCAGGCTCGGGGTCTCCCCCGCCATCACCGCCAAGGTGCTGCCCATCGGCGCCACCATCAACATGGATGGCACCGCCCTCTATCAGGGGGTCACCGCCCTGTTCGTGGCCCAGGCCTTCGGGGTGGATCTGCATCTGGTGGACTACCTGACCATCATCAGCATCGTCACGCTGGCCAGCATCGGCACGGCGGGCACACCCGGTACCGGGCTGATGCTGCTGACCCTGACCCTCACTGCCGTGGGACTGCCGCTGGAAGGGGTGGCGCTCATCGCCGGCATAGACCGGATCCTCGACATGGCGCGCACCACGGTCAACGTCTCCGGCGACATCCTGGTCTCCGTGCTCATCGCCCGCAGCGAGAAGGAGCTGGATCTCGCCACCTACCACGATGCCCATGCGGGGGATGACATCGACTTCACCCTGCGCTGAGGGCGCGAGGGGCGTTCAATGATCCTGGGGATCGTGATGGCAGCGCCAGCAGATATCGAAGTTGGCGCCGTTCTCCTCCCCGCACTGGCCGCACAGCCAGCCGTTGCCCTGGCGCTGCTGGTAGCGCTCGATGATCCGGCCCGCCCGCTGACGATCCCGCTCGTTCACCATCAGGGTCACTTGCAGCAGATCCACCGGCAGCTCCCCGAGCGCACCGGAGAGCCCTTCGCCGCTGAGGCGCACCCTGACTCCCTCTACCTCCAAGGCCCCTTTCAGGGCATGCGCCTCCAGGGAGTGAGAGGCGCGATACAAGTTAATCCACTGATCCATACGTTGTCCTCGAAACCCTTGCCAGTGCCGTCATCACTAGCACTACCATCATTCCAGGGCGAGCATCTTCCGGGAGCGAGATGCCCGATACAGATTCATCCACCGCTCCATACGTTGTCCTCGAAACCCTTGCCAGTGCCGTCATCACCAGCACTACCATCATTCCAGGGCGAGCATCTTCCGGAAGCGAGATGCCCGATACAGATTCATCCACCGCGCCATACGTTGTCCTCGAAACCCTTACAGCAGCTTGTCGATGCCGTAAGCCGGGCCGTTGGCCACCAGAAAATCGATGAATGCCCTCAGCTTGCGCGGCATCAGGCGCCGCTCGGGAAACAGCAGGTAGATAGGTACCCTGGGTTGCTGCCACTCCGGCAGCAAGGAGACCAGCGTCCCGTTCGCCAGCTCATCATGGCACAGCATGGCGGGCAGGGAAGCCAGCCCCAGCCCCGCCTTCGCCGCCTCCCTGGCACAGGTGATGTTGTTGACCTGGAAGCGGGACGGGGGATCCACCAGCACTTCGCGATCATCCAGCTCGAAACACCAGTGCGAGGCGAGGAACCCCGTGCTGACCGCGATCCGCTCGTGATGCACCAGATCGGCGGGCCTCTGGATCACCGGGTGGCGCGCCAGATAGTCCGGGCTGGCGCACAGCAGCCGCTCGGTACTCCAGAGACGCCGCGCCGCCAGGTTGGAGTCGCTCATGTCGCCGACCCGCACGATGGCATCCAGCCCCTCGCTGATGGGATCCACGATGCGGTTGGTCAGCTCCAGCTCCACCTTCATGCCCGGATAGGCTTGCAGGAAGTTCGCCACCAGCCTCCCCACCACCAGCTGTCCCGTCTCGATGGGCACCGCCAGCTTGAGGGTCCCTGTCACCTCCTGCTGGCTGGCACTGAGCATCAGCTCGGCCTGGGCCAGCTCCTCCACCGCCTTGCTGCAGCGTAGATAATATTGTTCACCGGCTTCCGTCAGGGTGAGCTGCCGGGTGGAGCGATAGAGCAGCCGTGCGCCGAGACGCTGCTCCAGCTCGGCGATGCGGCGGCTCACCGTCGCCTTGGTCATGCCCAGCTCCTGGGCAGCGGCGGTAAAGGAGCCCTTGTCGACGATACGAACGAGGATTAAGGCAGCATTCAGGTCCATTGTTTCACCAGTGAAACTGTATATCTCATGAATGGATACTAATCGAAACAGTTGCACGATGTTAGCCTGCCCGCCACAGTTCAGGAAAACCAATATCATGAGTCAACACAAGAAGATCCCCCTGCTGGCCGCCCTGGTGCTAGCCCTGCTCGGCCTGCTGTTTGCCGGTTACTGGTATCTGCATGGCCGCTACTTCGAGAGCACCGACAACGCCTACCTGCAAAGCGAGGTGACCGGCATCGGTTCCAAGCTCTCCGGCTACATCAGCGAAGTACTGGTGACCGACAACCAGGCGGTGAAGGCCGGCCAGCTCATCGCCCGGCTCGACGACCGCGAGTACAGGACCAAGGTGGCGGAGGCCGAGGCCGATCTGCACCTCAACCAGGCGACGGCGGATAACCTCGCCGCCACCCGTATCCAGCAGTTGAGCCTCATCCGCCAGGCCGAGGCAAAAGTCAGCTCGGCCAATGCCGAGCAGGTCCGGGCCCAGCAGCAGGTGCGCCGGGTCAGCCAGCTCAATGAGCGTCACTACAGCTCCCAGGACAGCCTGGACGAGGTGCGCGCCGGCTTGCAGGTCAACCAGGCCCAGGCACTGGAGGCCAAAGCCGCCTTGCAGGCCGCCCGCGAGCGGCTGCTGGTGCTGGATGCCGAAGCCAAGCAGAACCAGGCCAGGCTGGCATTGAGCGAAGCCCAGCTTGAACAAGCCAGGCTGGAACTCGGCTACACCGAGCTGCGAGCCCCGGCTGACGGCATCATCGGCAAGCGCAGCCTGCGGGAAGGGCTCTACGTCCAGTCCGGTATGCAGGTGGCCAGCCTGGTGCCACTGAGCCAGGTGTGGGTCGAGGCCAACTTCAAGGAGACCCAGTTGCAGCACATGCAGCCGGGCCAGAAGGTGGAGGTGATCCTGGATGCCTATCCGGATCAACCGGTCGAGGGGATCATCGACAGCCTCTCTCCGGCCACCGGCGCCAAGTTCGCCCTGCTGCCGCCGGAGAACGCCACCGGCAACTTCACCAAAATCGTGCAGCGGGTACCGGTCAAGATCCGTATCCCGGATCCGGGCGCCCTGGCGGGCAAGCTGCTGCCCGGCCTCTCCACCGAGGTGATCGTCGACACCCGCACCCCTGATCCCGTGGTGGCCGCCCACTGATGGAGGCCATACCACGCCGCAACTGGATCGCGGTCATGGGGGGCCTCATCGGCGCCTTCATGGCCATCCTCGACATCCAGATCACCAACGCCTCCCTGAAAGACATTCAGGGGGCGCTCTCGGCCACCCTGAGCGAGAGCTCCTGGATCTCCACCTCCTATCTGGTGGCGGAGATGATCGCCATTCCGCTGAGCGGCTGGCTGAGCCGGGGACTGAGCGTGCGGCGCTACCTGCTGTGGACCACGGGCGCCTTCATCGTCGCCTCCGTGCTCTGCTCGTTCAGCTGGAACCTCACCAGCATGATCGTCTTTCGGGCGCTGCAGGGCTTTACCGGCGGGGCCCTGATCCCCATGGCCTTCTCCCTCATCGTCAGCCTGCTGCCGCTGCACAAGCGAGCCACCGGCATGGCGCTGTTCGGCCTGTGCGCCACCTTCGCCCCCGCCATCGGCCCGACCCTGGGGGGCTGGCTGACGGAGCAGATGTCCTGGCACTACATCTTCTATCTGAACGTGCCGCCCGGCCTGCTGGTGATGGCCATGCTGGCCCACGGACTGGACAGGAAGCCGGTGGACTGGGAGGTGATCAAGCGGGTGGATCTCATCGGTATCCTCACCATGGCGGTGGGTCTCGGCCTCCTGGAGGTGGTGCTGGAAGAGGGCAACCGGGAGGACTGGTTCGGCTCGAGCTTCATCGTGCGGCTCACCGTCATCTCGGTGGTGGCCCTGGTGTTCTTCGTCATCAGCCAGTTGCTGCGCCGCCACCCCCTGGTCAACCTGCGGCTGCTGCACAACCCGCGCTTCGCCCTGGCCTGCTTCGCCTACCTGGTGCTCGGTATGGGGTTGATGGGCTCCATCTATGTGCTGCCCCTCTACATGACCCAGATCCACAATTACAACGCCCTGGAAATCGGTGAAGTACTGATGTGGATGGGGTTGCCCCAGTTGCTGGTGCTCCCCCTGGTGCCCAAGCTGACCCACAAGATAGATCCGCGCTATCTGGTGAGCTTCGGCTTTCTGGTCTTCGCCATCAGCTGCTTCATGAACGTGAACATGAATGCCGACTACGCCGGGCCCCAGCTGATCCAGTCCCTCATCGTGCGGGCCCTGGGGCAGCCCTTCATCATGGTGCCCCTCTCCCTGGTGGCGACCGCCAGCCTGACGCCGGACGAGATCCCCTCCTCCTCGACCCTGCTCAACGTGCTGCGCAACCTGGGGGGCGCCTTCGGCATCGCCATCATCGCCACCCTGATCGACAACGACACCCGGACTCATGTCAGCCAGATCGGCAGCACCCTGGCCGCCACCAGCATCGAGGGGCAGGCCTATCTGATGCAGTTGGCCCAGACCATGATGGCCCAGGGAGCCGGGCCGGAGCAGGCCCAGTTGCAGGCCCGGGCCATGCTGTCGAACACCATCAGCCGCGAGGCGGCCATCATGGCCTACAACCAGGTGTTCTACGTGATGGGTATCTTCCTGCTCGTCGCCAGCGCCCTGATGCTGCTGCTCAAGCAGCCGGCCCCGAGGGCCCCTGACGCAGAACCGGTCGAGGCGTGAAAGGTGGGGAGCACATAGCAAAACGGGCCAGAAGGCCCGTTTTTCATGGCTGCCCGCCGGTCAGCCCGCCAGGGAGGCGGCGATCAGGAACTGGGCCGCGAAGTAGCTGCTCATGATCCAGGCCGTGGCATGGGGGAAGGGGCGGCGGAATCTGTCCAGCGCCAGCATGCTGTCGGAGAAGAGGAACATCAGCGCCCCCACCAGGGCGGCGGCGCTGCCGGCAGTGAGAGAGGCATGCCAGGCACCGGCGGCCACCCAGGCCATGGCGATGATCACCAGCATGTAGCAGAAGACGGGGATCCTCATCTCGCCGAGCTGGCCCCACAGGAGCCCGAACACCATGCCAGCCACCAGCAACAGCAGCAGGCCGTCCACCAGCTTGAGCACCAGGGGCCCCTGGGCGAAACCGACGATGTAGCAGAGGTGAGCGACAAAAAATGCCGCCAGCCCCTGGATGAAGCGATCCCGTGGCAGCATCAGCAGCACGTCCCCCGCCAGCGACAGGCAGAGACCGAGCAGGATCCAGGCGTGGGAGCCGTTGTGATCGTCGCTCTGGTAACCAAACGCCAGGGCGATGATGAACAGCATGGTCAGGGGTTTGCTGATGTAGAACTGACGGGAGTCTGAGCCGTAAGCCGCGCGGATGTGCCACCAGCCCGATGCGATGATCAAGAAACTCAATAACATGCCCTGCTCCTCACCGGCTGCTCACCCTGGGGCGGCAACCTCTTTAGTGCCCGCAAGAGTAGCAAATTCCCCCGGCCAGTGGCAGAGGCTGAAGCAGATGGCACCCTACACCTAAAGTCTAATTGCCCCCATCCCCGCCCTCGGGCATAAGAGACAGTTCTGGAGGATCACCATGGAAGACGCTATGACCAACTACCTGCCCGCTATCGACATCATGATGTGCCATCTTGGCATCAGCTTTGAACAGGCCTGCGAGCAGCTTGGCCTCAGCCCGCAGGAGCAGCAGACCCTCGACCAACTGCAAAAACAGAAGCAGACCCAGTCCAACTGATGCCCTGGACTGATGGACCGAAGCGGCCGGCATCACAGCCCAGCATAAAAAACGGCGCCCGAAGGCGCCGTTTTTTATTGGGTGATGATCAGGGTCGAGCGACCCGGCGGCGTTGCAGCCAGACCACGGCCCCGAACAGCAGGAAGCCCGGCAGCCACATCAGCTCCTTGGGCCAGCGCTCGGTGGGCGCCTTGACGCTCAGGATCTGCTGATCCATCTCCAGCCCCAGATCGGCGGCCTGGCTGCCGAAGGTGACGGTGTCGATCAGGATCTTGCCGTCCTGCTCATAGGTCTGGATCCCCAGCTTGGCCAGACGGTCCTCACCACTGACGCCCGAAGGCACCGGCAGCAGCACGGTGAAGCGGCGCAACTTGCCCACCGCATCTTCCCCTTCCATGCGCAGGCGCAGGGTGCTTTCGGCCTCCACCTGCCCTATGGTCTGGACCAGCTCGGCCGGGGCGGTGTCGCGATACGGGTCGTGCAGCAGATCCATCCAGAAGCCAGGACGGAACAGGGTGAAAGCCACCAGCAGCAGCAGCACGCTCTCGTACCAGCGGCTCTTCACCAGGAAGAAGCCCTGGGTGGCGGCAGCGAAGATCAGCATGGCGATGGTGGCCACGATGAAGATCAGTACGCCGTGGGCGAAGTCCACGTTGATGAGCAGCAGATCGGTGTTGAAGATGAACAGGAACGGCAGCGCCGCGGTACGCAGGCTATAGTAGAACGCCGTGATCCCGGTCTTGATGGGGTCGCCCTTGGAGACGGCGGCCGCGGCGAACGAGGCCAGCCCCACCGGCGGGGTCACATCCGCCATGATGCCGAAGTAGAAGACGAACAGGTGCACCGCGATGAGCGGCACTATCAGGCCGTTCTGCTGCCCCAGGGTGACGATCACCGGCGCCAGCAGGCTCGATACCACTATGTAGTTGGCGGTGGTCGGCAACCCCATGCCGAGGATCAGGCTCAGCAGCGCGGTGAGGATCAGCATGAGCAGCAGGTTACCCATGGAGAGGAACTCCACCAGATCCGCCAGTACCAGGCCGACGCCGGTCTGGGAGACGGCCCCGACGATGATACCGGCAGTGGCGGTGGCAATGCCGATGCCGATCATGTTGCGGGCACCGGCAATCAGCCCCTCGCGCAGGTCCACCACGCCATCGGTGAAGGAGCCGTAGTCATGCTTGCCGTCGGTGCGCAGCCAGTTCAGCAGTGGTCGCTGGGTCAGCAGGATGATGATGAGCATCACCGAACCCCAGAAGGCCGACAGGCCGGGGGAGAGGCGCTCCACCATCAGACACCACACCAGCACCACCACGGGCAGCAGGAAGTGCAGGCCGGAGAGCAGCACGGCGCGGGTCTCGGGCAGCTCGTCCAGCGGCTTGTCCGGGTCTTCCGCCGGCAGCGGCGCGTTGCTCGCGGCGATCTTCAGCAGTCCGAGATAGGCGACGGCCAGCAGCACGCTGATCCCCGGCAGGGCATAGTCACCCAGTACCGGCTTGAGCCAGCCCAGACCGTAGTAGACCGCCATGGAGAGGCCGCTGATGAGGGCGGCACCGAAGGCGAAGCCGGTCAGGCGACGCAGCCAGGGGCGCGGCTGACGGTTGCCGATGGGCTGCATCCCGAGCTTGAGCGCCTCGAGGTGCACGATGTAGAGCAGGGCGATGTAGGAGATGGCCGCCGGCAGGAAGGCGTGCTTGATGATCTCCACATAGGGGATGCCCACGTATTCCACCATCAGGAAGGCCGCAGCCCCCATGACCGGCGGCATGATCTGGCCGTTGACCGAAGAGGCCACTTCCACCGCGCCGGCCTTCTCCTTGGAGAAACCGACCCGTTTCATCATGGGGATGGTGAAGGTGCCCGTGGTCACCACGTTGGCGATGGAGGAGCCGGAGATGACGCCGGTCAGGGCCGAGGCGACCACAGCCGCCTTGGCCGGGCCGCCGCGCAGGTGACCCAGCAGGCTGAAGGCGAGCTGGATGAAGTAGTGGCCCGCACCGGCGCGCTCGAGCAGGGCGCCAAACAGCACGAACAGGAAGACGAAGCTGGTGGAGACCCCAAGGGCGATGCCGAACACCCCTTCGGTGGTGATCCACTGGTGGTTGGCCAGCGCATGCAGGCTCACCCCGCGGTGGGCCAGCAGGGAAGGCATCCAGGGACCGGCCAGGCTGTAGGCCAGGAAGACGATGGCGATGACCGCCAGGGCCGGGCCCAGGGCGCGGCGGGCCGCTTCCAGCAGGAGCGGGATGCCGACGCAGGCCACCGCGAAGTCCATGGTGGTCAGGTTGCCGGGACGCTGGGCAAGCTCCTGGTACATCACGAACAGATAGCTGGCGACGGCGGCACCGACGAGGCCGAGGGCGATGTCAGCAAGGGGAACCCTGTCTCGCGGCGAGCTGCGCATGGCGGGGAACACCAGGTAGGCGAGCAGGATGGCGAAGGCCAGGTGAATCGAGCGTGTTTCAGTGTCGTTGAGGACGCCGATGCCGAGGGAGAAGGGCAGCGGCGAGGCAATCCAGAGCTGGAACAGGGACCAGATCAGCGCAAGACCCGCGATGATCCAGCTCATGGGGCCGACGGGCAGCCTGGCGCCGACGTCCTGGGCGATCAGCTCCTCGGCCGAGAACGCCTCTTGTTGTTGTGTTTGCTGCATAGTGTGACTCTGTAGGTACTGCAATAAATGAGACTCGCTCCCCCGAAGGAGGAGCGAGTCCGGGGCACATCCGAAGACGCAGCCGGATTACATCCAGCCACGTTCCTTGTAGTAACGCACAGCGCCTTCATGCAGCGGAGCGGAGAGACCCACCTTGATCATGTCGGCTTCCTTCAGATCCGCGAAGGCCGGGTGCAGGCGCTTGAAACGGTCCAGGTTGTCGAACACGGACTTGACCAGCTGGTAGACCACTTCCGGGTCAGCCTTGGCGCTGGTGGAGAGCACCGCCTTGCCACCGATGGACGGAGTCGGGTTCGGGCTGCCCTTGTAGAGACCACCCGGGATCTCGGCCTTGCTGTAGTAGCTCTTCTCGGCCAGCAGCTTGTCGATTTCGGGGCCGGTGACCGGCACCAGCACGGTGTCCGTGGTGGTGGAGGCTTCCTGGATGGCGCCGTTCGGGTGGCCGACGAAGTAGCTCATGGCGTCGATGTTGTTGTCACCCAGGGCAGAGGCCTGCTCGGCGGGTTTCAGTTCGGAAACCAGGCTGAAGGCGGATTTGTCCCAGCCCTTCACGGCCATGATCTCTTCAAAGGTGTCACGCTGACCGGAACCCGGGTTGCCGATGTTGACGCGCTTGCCCTTCAGGTCGTCGAAGCTGGCTACCTTGGCGTCCTTGCGGGCCAGGATGGTGAACACTTCGCTCTGCAGGGAGAAGACGGCGCGGATGTCATCCATCGGACCTTCGGCCTTGAACGGCTCGACGCCCTTCATCGCCTTGTACTGGTGGTCGGACTGCATGATGCCGAAGTTGAATTCGCCGGAGCGGATGCCGTTGACGTTGGCAACACCGCCGCCACTGGCCGGGGCGTTGCACTTGATCTGGTGATCGGCGGCGCCGCGGTTGAGGAAGCGGCAGATGGACTGGCCCGCCACGTAGTAGACGCCGGTCTGACCGCCGGTGCCTATGGTCACGAAGCGCTCCTGCGCTTGCACCGGACCACCAAACGACACACCGACCAGAGCCGCCGACAAGGCGCACGCCAAGGATAATCCTTTCATGTTCTTCATCCTTTTCATTGATTTATTTCACCCGTTTCCCGGGAGAATATGAGACAGACCCGCATCAAGACTGGGTTCGCCTATACGACCTCGTACGAGGAAATGGTCGAGCGGCACGCGCCCTTCCAAAAGCCACCATCATCCTGCGGTGAGATAATCAGCGTCATGCCGATCGGAGGTGATCTGACCAGAAACGGGTCAGTTCAAAAGCATTAACGCTCCGATTAAGCACATAATACCAACATAAATCAAACAAAACAGCAAAATGGCGGATTTAAATAGCGAGAAGTTTGAAGCGGATCATTCATTTCTCAAGGGCAGATTAATTACATGAACTATCAAAGGGAAGCAATAAAAAGCACGCCCAGATTCTTTCGCAACCCTTGACTGGCAAGGATTAGAAACCTGGTCCGTTATATTGCGAAGTGCTTACTGAACAGCATAAACACGACGTTAATGACGCTTTTGTCGCCAAGATGCAAAAACCCCGATCCGGGGCTGCCGGAATGGGGTTTGGTAACAAGCTGATTTCATTTGGGCCCGGCCATCACGCCTTGCTGCCGGCCAGCTCCAGAATGAAGGCGAACTCCAGGGCGATGTCCTCATAGGCCTTGAAACGGCCCGACTTGCCGCCATGACCGGCCTCCATGTCGGTGCTGAGCAGCAACTGGTTGTCGTCCGTCTTCAGCTCACGCAGCTTGGCCACCCACTTGGCCGGCTCCCAGTACTGCACCTGGGAGTCGTGCAGCCCCGTGGTCACCAGCAGATTCGGGTAGGCCTGGGCCTTGACCTGATCGTAGGGGCTGTAGGCCTTCATGTAGTCGTAGTAGCGCTTCTGGTTCGGGTTACCCCACTCGTCATACTCCCCTGTGGTGAGGGGAATGGACTCGTCCAGCATGGTGGTGACCACGTCGACGAAGGGCACCTGGGCCACCACGCCGCGATAGAGCTGGGGCGCCTGGTTGATGACGGCCCCCATCAGCAGGCCGCCGGCGCTGCCTCCCATGGCATAGACCTGATCCCTGGCGCCGTAGCCTTGCGCCACCAACGCCTCGGTCACGTCGATGAAGTCGTTGAAGGTGTTCTGCTTCTTGAGCAGCTTGCCCTCTTCATACCAGGTGCGGCCCAGCTCCTCGCCACCCCGGATATGGGCGATGGCGTAGACGAAGCCCCGGTCCAGCAGGCTCAGGCGTGAGCTGCTGAAGTCCGGGTCCATGCTGGCGCCGTAGGAGCCATAGCCGTAGACCAGCAGGGGATTGGTGCCTGCACCACCCCCTGCCTTCTTGAACTTGTCCTTGCGATAGACCAGCGACACCGGCACGGCCACGCCGTCACGGGCGGTGATCCAGAGCCGCTCGCTGGCATATTGCGCAGGCACGAAGCCCGCCACCGGCTGCTGCTTGAGCAGAGTCCGCTTGCCGCTGTCCATGTCGAGCTCATAGGTGGAGGACGGCGTGGTCATGGAGGAGTAGCCATAGCGCAGGGCGCTGGTGTCCGGCTCCGGGTTGTAGGCAAGCCAGGTGACATAGGCGGGATCGTCGAAGGCGATCTCCTTCTGTTCGCCGCTCTGCCAGTTGACCTGACGCAACCGGGTCAACCCCTGGCTGCGCTCCTCCAGCACCAGCCAGTCCCTGAACAGGGCATAGCTCTCCAGCAGCACGTCCGGATTGGGGGCGATCACCGCCTTCCAGCGATCCACCGGGCTCTCCTTGGTCTCATAGAGGCCGAAGTTCTTGCCGTCCTTGTTGGAGCGCACATAGAAGCGACCGCGGTAGTGATCCAGGCTGTATTCGTGATCCACCTGACGGGGCAGGAACAGGCGTGGCGTCTGGCCCGGCACATTGGCATCAATGAGGCGCGCCTCGCTGGTGGTGGTGCTGGAGAGGGAGATGACGATGAAATCTTCCGAGGTGGTGGCGTAGAGGCTCACATAGAAGGAGTCGTCCTTCTCCTCGTAGACCAGGGTATCCTTCGCGGGATCCGTGCCCAGCTCGTGGCGATAGACCTGGTAGGGCAGCAGGGTCTTGGGGTGCTTGCGCACATAGAAGACCGTCTTGCTGTCGTTGGCCCACACCAGGTTGCCGGAGGTGTTCTCGAGGGTGTCGGCGGCCCAGGCGCCGCTCTCCAGATCGAGGAACTGGATCCTGTATTGACGGCGGGAGAGATAATCTTCCGCCACCGCCAGCCAGCGGTTGTTGCGGCTCACCTCGAGCGCCCCCAGGGCATAGAACTCGTGGCCTTCGGCGCGCTGGTTGCCATCCAGCAGCAGGGCGGGCGCCCCGTCCCCTTCCACCTTGCTGCGGGAGTAGATGGCGTACTCCTTGCCCGGCTCGTAACGGGTCTGATAGCGGTAGCCGTTCTTCACGTAGGGGACAGACTCGTCCTGCTGGGGAATGCGGGCCACCATCTCCTTGTAGAGCTGCTCGCGCAGCGGCTTGATCGGTGCAAGCATGGCCTCGGTGTAGGCATTCTCTGCCTTGAGATAGTCCAGCACCTCGGGCTTCTGCCGCTCGTCGTCACGCAGCCAGTAGTAGTTGTCGACGCGCGTGTCCCCGTGTTTTTTCAGGGTATGGGGGTGCTTGGCAGCCACCGGGGGGACAATGACAGGCTGGGTGGAAGTATCGCGTGTAGGCATGGCGGACTCTTCGTTGGCATGGGAACAGGGCGCAGCAAGCAGGCAAGCCAGCAGCAACCCCCGGGAAAAGGTGAACATGTCGCATCCTTTGCGCTGTCACAGGGCCGCCCCTCCCGCTGGTGCTGCACGCATCCAGACGGCACACCGGCAGGCAGTGGGAAAAGCGTCCCTGAGAAAATAAAAATTGGCGATCAATCTGCCCCTTGTCGCCCGGGGTTGCAAGGGCTCCCCGGACATTCCCCCCCAAATCGACGAAAAAGGGCCGCCATCTCGCGATGGCGGCCCTCCTCCCTGACCGTGAGCGACACGGGTTCGCTCAGGTGTGCCTCACATGATGGAAGTGTGTCTGCTCACGGTCAGCATCCATCAGCCGGGGTAGCTCGACCAGACTTTGGTCGCGCCCTCGTCACTGATGCTCAGCACCTGATAGGGCTGGCCCGGAATATCCATGCCCGGCGCACTCTGGGGCATCCCCGGAATGGTCAGACCGCGGATCGCCGGTTTTTCCTTGAGCAGCTTCTGCACGTCGGCAGCGGGCACATGCCCCTCCACCACATAGCCGTTCACCACCCCGGTGTGGCAGGAGGCCAGCTGCGGGGTGATGCCATGCTGCTGCTTGATCGGGTCAAGCTGCTCGGTTTCCACGACCTTGACCTCAAAGCCGTTCTCTTTCATGTGCTTGATCCAGGTCTTGCAGCAACCGCAATACTGGGACTTGTAGACGGTCATCTGCCCGGTTGCCAGAGCAGAAAAACTGACGGTACCGGCCAGCACGGCCAGTAACAGGGACTTGTACATATCTCACCTCGGTTAAGAAGAAATGCCCGGAAAGGGAAACTCGACTCAGCCGTGGTGACGGGGCGGACGCTCGAGACGCTCCAGGGGCGCCTCCGGCATGAACAGAGAGGGAGAGAGGAATGTCGGCCTGTCGGGCTCAAGCCGGGCAACCGTCAGGCTGTCGCTGGTGAGCACCGTCATGGCGAGCGCCGAGGTGAAGCTGCCGCAGGGCATGGCTTTTTCCAGGGTACGCTCGCTCTGGCTGCAATGGGGCGTCAGGGTACAGAGATCGGTGGCCGCACGGCTGCCAAACGACATCAGCACCAGCACCAGACTCCACAGGGGGAGCCAGCGGCGGGCGCGAGCGAGTTGGCGACGGGTCAGGACCATGAGACGACTCATTGACGAAAGAGGGCCTATGGTAACCCTTGGCCCAGGGGGAGGGTCAACCCCTCCCCCGTCTGCATCAGGGTTGCTGACGGGTGGCCGCCAGCACGATCTCCCGCACGCAGACGTTGGCCGGCTGGTGCCAGGCGTAGAGCACGGCGTCGGCGATCACCTCGGGTGCAATGACGCCTCCCATCTGATCCTTCCAGTCGTGATAGCCCGCCTTGATGCTCTCGTCCGTGGTGTGGCTGAGCAACTCGGTCTCCACCGCGCCCGGAGCAATGGTCACCATCCGCACGCCGACATCGGCCACCTCTTCCCGGATGTTCTCGGTCAGGGCGTGGACAGCGAACTTGGTGGCGCAGTAAGCGGCATGGTTCGGGAAGGTCTTGCGACCGGCGATGGAGCTGATGTTGATGATGGTGCCGCTGCGGCGGGCCTTCATGCCGGCCAGTACCGCATGCACGCCATTCAGAACCCCCATCACGTTGATGTTGAGCATCTGCTGCCACTCGGCTGGATCCTGCACGTCGGCCTGTCCCAGCAGCATGACGCCGGCATTGTTGACAAGACATCCCACCGGGCCGAATTGCGCCTCCGCCTGCGCCACGGCGGCCTTCATGGCGGCGGTGTCGGTGACATCGACCCCGATGCAGAGGGTATCGGGCAGGTTCAGCGCCTGCATGGGCTCGACCCGGCGGGCCAGCAACAGCAGCGGATGGCCGGCGGTGGAGAAGACGCGGGCAATGGCGGCACCGATCCCGGCGGACGCGCCGGTGATCACCACGAGGGACTTGGACATGGAGTTTTCCTTCTGATGCGTTGAAATGGGCGTCAAACAAGGGCTGGCCAGCACGGGACCCAGTCACTATAGTCGCTACATCCATCGGCGATAAATATAGTTTTCCGCTGGTTATCATCTGAATTAACTATGGTATCCCCATGCTGGACCTGAGATTGCTGCGCTTCTTCATCGCCATCTATGAAGAGAAGAACATCACGGCGGCGGCAGCCCGCTGCCACGTGAGCCAACCCTCCCTCTCCGCCGGCCTTCGCCAGCTCGAAGAGAGCCTGGGGGACAGCCTCCTCATCCGGGGCAAGAAGGGGGTGGAAGCGAAGGATCCGGCCCACTATCTCTATCCCCACGCCGTCAAGCTGGTGGAAGAGGCGCGTCGCCTGCCGACTCTGTTTCGCCAGAAGGCGACGCGTGCGAGACTCAACATGGCCATCATGCCCGACCTCAGCCGCCGTCGGCTGGCGGGATTGCTTCGGCGGGTGCAGGGGGTGCTGCCCGAGCTGGATCTCACCCTCTCCGATTACGGCACCCCGGCCGACTGCCGGCTGACCCTGGATGCCCTGCGCCGGGAGGACGAGATCTTCCTGCCGCTCTGGGAAGAGGACTATGTGCTCTGCGTCCCGGTCGACCATCCCCTTGCCAGTCGCGAGAGGATCGAGCTGGCTGAGTTGCAACACCATGATTTCATTGAGTGTCCCCCCTGCGAAGCCCATCAGCAAACCATAGGCCTGCTGGCCTGTGACCGGCTCACCCTCAATCTGGTGGCCAAGGCCGAGAGCAAGGGGCTGGTGATGGCGCTGGTGCTGGCCGGAGTGGGCATCAGCTTCCTGCCCGACGGGCTGGTGGAGGACGAAGCGGGCCTGTGCACCCTGCCCGTGAGCGGCCCCCGGATGTTCCGCCGCATCGGCCTCTGCTACCCCGCCCACCAGACCCTGAATCCGGCGCTGCGCGCACTGATCCCGGAACTGGCGGGCCAGGGAGCTTCTCGATAACGTTTCAGCTCACAGTCTGTCGCATGTGCCGGCAGCAGACCCTCTTCAGGAATCCCATGAAACGCATTCTGGTCATCTTTTCACACCCGGCGCTGCAGAGTTCCCGGGCCAACAAACAACTGCTGCACGCCATCGAGGGGCTGGAGGGGATCACCCTGCACGATCTCTGCCAGCGCTATCCGGACATGTTCATCAACGTGAAACGGGAACAGGCCCTGCTGGCGGAGCACGACATCATCGTCTTCCAGCACCCCTTCTACTGGTACTCCTGCCCGGCCATCATGAAAGAGTGGATGGACCTGGTGCTGGAGTACGGCTATGCCTACGGCCCCGAGGCCCATGCCCTCAACGGCAAGCAGTGGCTCAGCGCCATCACCACGGGGGGCGGCCCCGAATCCTACTGCCGCGCCGGCTACAACCAGCGCCCGCTGCTCGACTTCCTGCTCCCCTTCCAGCAGACCGCACAGCTGTGCGGCATGCGCTGGCTGCCCCCTTTCGTGCTGCACTCTTTCCACAAGCTCGAGGATCCCGAGGCGCTGCGCCGCTGCGGCCAGGACTATCGCCAACTGCTGTGCGCCCTGCGTGACGAACAGCTGACCCCGGCCCAGCTGGCCGAGAGCCCCTATCTGCGCGATCTGCTGGGGGTACTCCCATGACACACACTCGATCCGGGCGCAGGCCCGGCCAGCCCTCACCGGCATTCATCATGTTAAGGAGGAGCCGCTGATGGGACATGGATTGCTGTTTGATGCCCTGATCTACCTCTCGGCGGCGGTGATCGCCGTCCCGCTGGCCAAGCGGTGGGGGCTGGGCTCCGTCCTTGGCTACCTGCTGGCGGGGATCATCATAGGTCCCTTCCTGCTTGGTCTGGTGGGCGAGCAGAAAGACGTGATGCACTTCGCCGAGTTCGGGGTGGTGCTGATGCTGTTTC
The DNA here is from genome assembly GCF_027705505.1 of Aeromonas sp. QDB56. Classification (NCBI taxonomy): domain Bacteria; kingdom Pseudomonadati; phylum Pseudomonadota; class Gammaproteobacteria; order Aeromonadales; family Aeromonadaceae; genus Aeromonas; species Aeromonas sp. QDB56. The sequence goes on along the minus strand of NZ_JAPDBZ010000028.1, from coordinate 4,864 downwards.
TGGTCGGTCTGGAGCTGCGCCCGGCCCTGTTGTGGCAACTGAAAGGGCCCATCCTCGGCACCGGTGGTCTGCAGGTACTGCTCACCAGTGTCGCCCTGACCGGGGTGGGTTATCTTTTGGGTCTGCCCTGGCAGCAGGGGCTCGCCATCGGTCTCATTCTTGCGCTCTCCTCCACCGCCATCGTGCTGCAGAGCCTGCAGGAGCGCAAACTGATGCAGAGCGAAAGCGGCCGCTCCGCTTTCGCCGTGCTGCTGTTCCAGGACATCGCCGTCATCCCCATCCTGGCGATCCTGCCGTTGCTGGCCATCGCACCGGTCGCCAGCAGCGGCAGCTCAGAGCTGGCAGGCTGGCAGCACGGCCTGCTGGTGGTGGCCGCCATCGCCGGCATCGTGCTGGGTGGTCATTACCTGATGCGGCCGGTGTTTCGCGCCATCGCCCAGTCCCACATGCGGGAGATCTTCGTCGCTGCCGCCCTGCTGCTGGTGATCGCCATCGCCGTGCTGATGGAATCCGTCGGCCTCTCCCCCGCCCTCGGCTCCTTCCTCGCCGGCGTGGTGCTGGCGGACAGCGAATACCGCCACGAGCTGGAAGCGGACATTGAGCCGTTCAAGGGGTTGCTGCTCGGCCTCTTCTTCATGTCGGTGGGTGCCGGCATCGACTTCAGCCTCTTTGCCGCCCATCCCCTGTTGATCCCGGCACTGGTGATCGGTCTGATGGTGCTCAAGTGGCTGGTGCTGATGGGGCTCGGCTTTGTCATTCGCCTCTCCCCTAACCAGCGCTGGACCTTCGCCCTGGCCCTGGCCCAAGGCGGGGAGTTCGCCTTCGTGCTGTTCTCGTTCGCCGCCCAGAACAAGGTACTGCCGGGCAGCACCATCTCACTGCTGACTCTGGTCGTCGCCCTCTCCATGGCGCTGACACCGCTGCTGCTTATCCTCAACGATCGGGTGATCCAGCCCTGGTTCGACTACCGCAACCAGAGCGACACCCCCGAACACGAACAGCCCGAGCTGGTGGAACACCCGGTCATCATCGCCGGCTTCGGTCGCTTCGGTCAGATAGTGGGGCGTCTGCTCCACGGCCATGGTATTGGCACCACCATACTCGAGCAGGATGCCAGCCAGATAGAGATGCTGAGAAAGTACGGCTACCAGGTGTTTTATGGGGATGCCAGCCGACTCGACCTGCTGCACGCGGCCGGCGCCCACAAGGCCAAACTGCTGGTGCTCTCCCTCAATGACCCGGCCACCTCCCTCGAAGTGATCGAGATGGTGAAAAAGCACTTCCCGCACCTCAGAATACTGGCCCGTGCCCAGGACAGACCCCATGCCCACGAGATCCTGCGCCACGGGATAGACAGCGTGCACCGCGAAACCCTGGGGTCGGCCGTGGATCTTGGGGTAGAAGCACTCACCCTCTTGGGATTCAGGGCCAATCAGGCCTGGCGTGCGGGGCAGATGTTCAAGCAGTATGACAATCGGCTGCTGCGGGAACAGGTCAACTACCTGGACGACGAGCACACCTATATCAACAAGAGCCTGCAATACCGCGACATCCTCTCCGACCTGCTGCAAGACGATCAGGAAGGACAGGAGCGTACCCACGCCCATCAATGGAACAGCGGTCTGCCCGACAACGACAAGGAAGCAACATGATTGCCTATTACCCCATGCTCAAACACCTTCACATGACCCTGGCCCTGGTCAGCCTGCTGCTCTTCCTCTACCGCTGGAGCCTGGCGCTGGCGGGCAGCGGGCGGCTGCAACAGAAATGGTTGAAGGTGCTGCCCCACATCAACGACACCTTCCTGCTGCTGTTTGGCGTGCTGCTGGCGGTGACCCTGCAGATGAGCCCTGGCCAGCAGCCCTGGTTGATGGCCAAGCTGATTGCCCTGGTGATCTACATCGGCCTGGGCGTCATGGCGCTCAAGCGCCCTGCCCGCGGTCAGAAGCTGGTGGCCGGAGTGGCCGCTCTCGCAGTATTCGGCTACATGGTGGGCGCAGCCATCACCAAATCAGCCTGGTCCTGGCTGGCATAACGACGTGTCGAGGTGGGGGCCCGTCCCCCACCTCCTTCCCACCTCCCCCTCCTTACTGCTTCCATTTCCTTCCTGTCACCCTGGTCGCGAGCATCCTCGCAAGGCTTGTTTTCAAGAAAAAAAGGGCTCAAACAACCCCTCTTCCTTATTGTTTTGTTTTATTTATCAATGACTTGATTATTCATGTATGAAAATGGCGACAGTTGTCGCAGCAAAACTTGCGACATAGACTGTCGCAGGCCATGGCTAGGATACACTCAACGCTAAACCAGTGAAGGCATGCACCATGAGTAAGAAGCTGTTACGACAACTGACCTTGGCGCGTTGCATCCCGCACCGCCCTTACAAGCTGACCGCCAGCCAACTCCAGGTAAAACTGGAAGAGGAAGGCATTCACGTCAGTCTCCGTACCGTGCAACGGGACCTGGAAGAGATGTCCGGCATGGGACTGTTCGACCTCACCTCCGATGAGCGCAGCAAGCCTCATGGCTGGTGCTTCGAGCGCCATGGTCTCAATGACTTTGCCAACATCATGCCGCTCTCGCTGGCAGTGGCCCTGAAAACCTGGAGCGACCAGGCGAGCCAACTGTTGCCGGCAAGCGTGCTGACCGAATTGAACCCGCTGATCGACAAGGCTGGTCAGGTGATCCGCGACAGCCAGAGCGAACTGGCCGAGCGCTGGCTGGAGAGCGTGCACCAGTCACCTCGCCCCTTCGCCGGCAATCCGGAGATCCGCCGCAGCACCCTGATCCGCGACGCCCTCTGGCGTGGCCGCAAATTCAGCGCCGAGATCCAGCGTGTCATCAAGGAGCGTACTGTCTGGCTCTGCTATGACCGAATCAATCCCCTCGGCATCCTGAACCAGCCCGATGGCCCCATCCTGCTCTGTACCCTGTCCGAGCTGGATCCCAAGGTCTACGGCATTCCGTTCGATCACATCAAGAACGTGGAGTTGACCAACTTCAGCGCGACCCAGCCGAAGGACTTCAATATCCAGAAGCTGATCCGCGACCAGGGTTATCAGGACGTCAGCGGTCCGATCCGCTTCGTCGGGCGCATCGATGCCAACTGCCCGACCCTGATCGATGGACAAATCCCGGGGCATAACCCGCGTATGACCCGTTACGACAAGCGCAGCGTGGTGGTGGAGACCGAAGTGCAGGATACGCCCGAGTTCCGCTCCTGGCTGAACAACATGAGCGGCAACCTGGAGGTGCTTGCACCCGAATCACTGCGCAAGGCCTACCCGACTCCTGGGACAAGGGTCAGCTAAAGAAACCAGCAGACAATACAAAGCCGAGATTTATCTCGGCTTTTGTCTACTTTTAAAGCATAAGTATTCAATTAATTTTGAACTCTTACACCCCTGATTGAAGCGGCTGTACCATCGTTTTCCTACCGATTTCTGCTTGTAAGAGATCTGCCATTCCTCCTGTAAGACCCCTCAGTGTTGAACCGTACGTGAAGCCATCCCGCACTGGGTATGCTTTCCACAGAAACTAACTAACGCATTGATAATAATGAACAATATCCCACACCAATCCATTTCTGCACCGCGAGTCACGGAACCCAAGCCGAATGCACACCTTGTTCGAGCCTGCAATTGCCTTAGTATGGGTCTCACAAGGACGAGCTGATTCGGCAGGATGCAGAAACAGCGCATAAACAAGGAATAGCCTGCAGGATGTGGGCAAGGAACACCTCGGGATGGGGTTGATAGCCAGGATGGTTATCACAAGGATCGACAGGACAACCGCAGGATGCGGTAGTTGGATACCTCGGGATGAGGTTGAGTGGCACGGATTGTCGCTCATCAAGGATGAAAGGACACCGCAAGACGCGGTCAGGAACAGCTTCAAGATGAAGCGTGATAGCCAGGATGGTTATCAGTCAGGATGACGCAGGAACACCACGGGATGTGGTAATGGACACCTCCAGGAAGGAGAGGGTGAAGCAATCAGGACAGATTGCCAGGCTAGGAAGGCCACAGGACACCCCAACGGATTGGGAAGGGGAATTTCCAAAGGAAAGGATAGCGTCAAGGATTGCAGGGAGCATGGCAGTTCAGGGAATGGACGAAATGACTTGAGGGGACAGCATCTGCTGTCCCCTTTTCTTTTGTGCACCCCATGCCCGCGACACAACAGAAAATGGAATCAGCCTGAGCGATCCTGCCTACATCACGCCATCTGCATCACTGATAACCTGTTTGTATACCCACCAGAGGCAGCCACAGTAGCGCTCCTTGCCTTTCCTCCGCCCTCCCTCATCTATACTCAGCGATATCCACTAGGCCCTCAGAGCGCAGCAGATCAGCCGCGGCCAACCAGCCAGAGTGCTCCTGGCGACTGATTCCAGGTAACAATGGCCACTGGCTTCTGCTCCGCCAGGCAGATTGTTGAGTCATCCCTGAACTGTCTATATGTGTGACCACGAATGAAGCGTGAATGCCATTCTATAGGGCGGAGATTGCCGTAGGGATGGGTGATAACCCAACCAAGCTACCTGCTACTGAGGATGAGAGACTGGGTAAATGTCAGGTAGCAAAAAGGCCTTCCCAATAGGGAAGGCCTTTCAATTTAGTGGCGGAGCGGACGGGACTCGAACCCGCGACCCCCGGCGTGACAGGCCGGTATTCTAACCGACTGAACTACCGCTCCGCATTCGGTTAGCTTTCGCTAAATCTTTTGCTGCTTGTTTGTGAGGTGTCATCCTCGCAGCCAGCCATGTGATTCTTCACATCACTGTTTAATTGGGTGCCTGGCAGTGTCCTACTCTCGCATGGCGAATGCCACACTACCATCGGCGCTACAGCGTTTCACTTCTGAG
>NZ_JAPDBZ010000027.1:0-39266 GCF_027705505.1 Aeromonas sp. QDB56 | reverse complement strand
TGACTCATGATGAACCCTGTTCCATGGCTCCAGATGACAAACATGATCTCATATCAGGGACTTGTTCGCACCTTCCCAAGATCAAAGTGATAAAGCGTATGGCATATGGATTTAGGGACTCAGAATACTTTTTTCTGAAAATCAAGGCGGCCTTCCCCGGAAAGCCGCGATGAACCTTAAATAAGGTGGTGATTCATTCTGGTGGATAAAACCATCACAAAAAGCCGATGAAGGCAGCGTATTGCTTTTCGTCAGGCGGGAATGCGGCCATTGCGCACCAGGGCCCGGCGGATATTTTTGCACATCTTGCCGAAGCGGTTGAGCTCGTCGAAGCTGGGCGGGATGCCGCGATCGATCTGATATTGCCAATAGCAGAGGTCCGTATCCACCAGCTCCATCAGCTTCTTGGGGCAGCCGATGCAGGTGTTGTCCGGCCCGCATTTGAAGGTATCCGGTTGATAGAGCGGAAATTCCGCCTTCACGGCGTCGATGATCTGCTGCATGGCGGTCATGCGGTCCGGCTTTCTGCTCACGGTCTGGCTCCCCGGCGGCTTGTATGGGGGAGTCATTATATCCCTGACAAAATGTGGGCCAATGACGCTTAGGAAGTAGTCCGCCTTGCGTGCACGCCACCGCACCCCGGATCCTGCGCCTGCTTCCCCCTGGTGGTCTCTTCTGTCTGGCGCCGTTTCGGGTCATGGTGAAAGCCCCGAACGAACCACTTTTTGACTGACCCCTCTGGAGGTGTGATGAGACCCTGTGCCCTGCTGTTGCTTTTTCCCCTGGTGTGCCAGGCCGAGGCCAGCCCGAGTGAACCCGTGCAGGAAGGTACCCTGGCCAATCAGCAGCTGATCCGGGATGCCATGGTGGGGGTCGCATCCTGGGTGGCCACCAAGGGGAGTGACGCGCCGGAGCGCTTCGTGCCCGTGGTGTTGCAACTTCCCGAGGGGGAGCCGGGCAGTCGCCACTGGCAGGAGCGCTGGACGGTGACGGGCTGTGGCAACGACTATCCCGTGGTGATCGATTTTCGGGAGACCGGGATGCAAAGCGCCATGTGGACCATTGCTCGATAGGGTCGGTGCCGCCATCTGCGAGCTGCAAAGATGACAACGCCCGGCAAGCCGGGCGTTGGAACAGCGTGAAGGGGAAAGCCCGTCATCAGAAGTCGTGGTAGAGGGGCCAGCCGAGCAGGGGGTGGCGGATCCCGGCGCGCATCTCCATGTTGTCGAGCTTCTCCGGCGAGGCGTCCTCTTTTTGCAACTGCTGGTACTGACGCACAAACCCCAGGGTATGCAGCAGGTTGGGCACAAAGCCCGGGCTCAGCTCTTGGCGCAGGGCGGCGGCCATGTCGGCGGGCAGCGCGCTCAGCATCAGGGTGAGCTGGGCGGCGAGGTAGTCGGTGTCGTACCAGCCCTCGTCGAGCTCAATCTCCCGCGCCAGTTTGCGCTTGAGATCCTGCTTCACCTTGAGGGGGGCGGCGCCACTGCCCTTGCCGCAGAGGATGCGGTAGAGCAGGGCCTCGGCCAGCTTGTCCTCCATGGTGGGGTGGTCGCTCTCGCAGGCGAAGAAGTGCTGGTCGATGAGCTCCATCAGGCGGCTCTTGTTGTGCTCGGTCAGCGCCTTCTCGTACTCCTGCCACCCTTGCCACTCTTCCACATCGGGGGGGCTGGAGATCTTGTCCAAGAGTCGCGCATCCACGTCACCGTAGAGGCTGTTGCCAGCCTGCTTGGGGCTGACGGTGATGAGCATGGACCAGCCCTTCTGGAACGGCTTGATGGGGCCTTCCGGCGCCTGCAACAGGGCCAGTGCCTTGGCCGGGTCCCGTTGGGATAGCTCCTGCAGACCGAGGCTCACCACGCCGATGACGTCGTGGGCCGCTTGCTCCAGCAGGTGCATCTTGTACTTGTTGTAGTACTTGTCGGCGAATTTGAGGCTCATCAGCACCGCCTTGCCCTTGATGGCGGCGAGCTGCTGCTGACTCAAGAGTTCGTTGTCGCGGCCAAAGCGCAGCACCTGGGTCAGAAAGGGGCCCTGGTTGGCATCGCGAATGACTAACTGCATGAATGGGCTCCTTAATCCAGAAAGCTGAACATGTCGTCGACGTCACCGTACTCGTCTTCCTCGACCTTGTTCTTCTCTTTGGCCTGCATCACCAGCTCGGCGGCAAACTTGTTGATGATGCCGTCCCAGGTGGAGTGCTCGTTGCGCAGCAGCGACTTGATGGATTTTTCCACCTCGGGGGCCAGCTCGCGAATGAGCATCAAGAGGCTGCGCGGGTCGTCCAGCGCATAGTCGTGGCTGTCTTCGGCCTGCTGGCGCTCGCTGTAGCGCAGGGACTCTTCGAGATCTTCCTCTTCGGCGTGCAGCACGTCGCGATAACCTTCGTCCTCTTCATAGCGATCGCCGCGATAGAACTCGATAAAGGGGATGGCGAGGTAGAAGAGACCGGCCGGATCCTCGGCCACGCACTCGAGGATCTCCCGCTGCTTGGCTTCGCTCTCCTGGGTGCGGATCAGGTAGTTGAGGAAGTCGAAGGTGTGCTGTTGCAGCTCGTCGGCGTTGTTCTTGATCGCCTCTTCCCAGTAGAGGGGCTGCTGGCAGACGATGTCGCGGATCCGCTCCGGGGTCATCAGCTCGGAGATGATGGAAGGGAAGGAGATGTCGTGCTGGCCGTTGATCTGGGTCAGGGTAACGATATCAATGTTTTCAATCACTTCTGCCAGCTGGTCGTCAGACATGGTCTTGGCGATCAGCTCGAACTTCTCGCTGGCCTGCTTCGGCTCGATGACGGCCAGCTCTTTGATCTCGATGGCGGTAATTTCTATCAGACTGTTGCTCATGCCTTGCCCCAATTAGAAACGGACTTCGTCGTACATATCCTGATCGCCGTCGTCATCACCATAGCGGTCACTGCCGCCGTGGTAGTCGGCGTCGGCATCTTCCCCGTCTTCCTCTTCTTCATCGCGCAACTCATAGTCGTCATCACCGCGGTGGCTGCCGCGGGGCAGCGGGTTGTCCAGGAGGAACAGCACGGCGCAGGCCTCCATCAGCTGATCTTCGCTCTGTGCCCGCACCGCCTTGACCAGGGGCAGGATGGCGTTGTTGAAGCCGACGCTCACCTTGAACTCGTCCCAGGAGGGTTGCTCACCGCTGGCGAGCCACTTGTTCCACTGCGACTTGGCCTTGGGCGGGAACTGCACCCGGCCATAGAGGGCGAGCGGCAGGTATTCGGGCATGAACTCCAGCATGCTCATGTCGGCCAGCAGCAGGGCCTTCATCTGGTCGGTGAACTGCTCGAGCCCCTTGGGGTCGTCCTGATCCCGGTAGGATTCGATGTTCTCGCTGGCATCGCTTTGCAGGGCCTTGAGCCGTGCCTGGTCCCATTTTTTTTGCATAGTTGCTCTTCTTGCCTGGTGGCTCAGGGGTAGAACTGGTCCCACATCTCCTGCATGGCAGCAGCGGGATCGGTCACGATGACGTTGTTGAAATCCTTGATAAAGGCGGCCCGCTGTTTCGGATCGGACAGCACTTCATAAGCCTGCTTTACCTGGTGCAGCCGGGCGGCTGCCTGCTCTTTCTCTTCTTCGCTCGCCCCGTGCAGCTTGTCGGGGTGGTACTGGTTCGACAGCCGTCGATAGGCTTTTTTGATGTCGTTTTCACTGGCATTGGACTTGACGCCCAACACCCGGAAGTAGTTGTTCATGACGGATCCTGCCTCACTGGCATGGTGGAATTCATCCTGTGTCGACCTGGTGGCTGAACGTCGGCAAACCAGGCTCGGCAAAAACCGGAGATTTTAACGGAAAGCCGGCGCCTCTGCCATGAAAGTGCGGTCTTTCTGTACGAAAAGAGCGGGCGGTGCGAGATGGCGGCGGGGCTACACTGGCAGAGGGGGGCGGCAGGCCCCGGCGTTGCCCGGCCCCCTCTTGTCCGAACCATCCGGATTCTGCCGTCACAAGGAGTCATCGCCATGGTCAAGTCCGCGTTTTTCGTGCTCGCGCTGGCAGGCAGTGGCGCCTCTGCCAGCGACATATTGCCCGCCTCGCCGCTGATGGGGGATGTCACCAGGGCCCAGTTCATGGAGCGCGCAGCCCAGCGCTTCGCCTTGCAGGACAAGAACGGTGACGGCGTGCTGTCGGTTGCCGAGAAAGAGGCCAACCTGGCAAAGCTGGCTGGCGTGATGCAACAGGCTGGCAAGCCGGTCCCGGAGCGGATGAGCCAGCTCAAGCCGTCGCGGGAGACCACCAGGGCCCAGTTCATGGCGCGGTAGGAGGCGCTCTTCTCTCGCCTGGACAAGAACGGTGACGGGGTGATCGGGGAGTCTGAGCGTCTCGACATCAAGGCCAATCTGGAGAAGCGGGCGATGGAGGCCGCCCAATAGGGCGGGTTGTCAGCCCTCCGATGAAAAAGAGCCCGGTAGCGATACCGGGCTCTTTGCATCTCTGGCATGAAGGGGGGCTACCAGCTTGCCCAGAGCAGCCGCAACCTGAGCCCCCAGGCGCTGCTCCAGCCGGTGGTGCTGCTCACCAGAGCCCCATCCTTGATGACGAGGAAGGTCGGCGTCACCCCCACCTGCCAGCGGGCGGCCAGATCTCCGGACTCGTCGTTGTGGGTGGGGAAGGTCAGCCCCTTCTTCGCCATCCCGGCGCGCAACTGGTCATCGCTGCCGGAGCGCAGTGCCACCGTCAGCACATTTTCACCCTCCTGCCAGAGCTGCTCCACCGTGGGAGTGGTGAAGCGGCACACCCCGCACCAGCTGGCCCAGTAGTAGACCAGCAGGGGCTTGCCGCGGCTCTGCTCGGTCAGAGTGGTGGTGGTGCCGTCCTGCAGGGTGAAGGGGGCCTCCATGGCCCCCGCCGGCAGCGTGGGGCTGCGCCACAGATCCACCAGGGTGGTGATGACAAGCGCCATCAGCAGCAGCCAGAGCGCCTCCTTGCCCCAGCGGCGCCAGCGGGGGGCCTTTATGCCTGCATCCTCGGCCATGGCTTAGCTCCGCTTGGCCAGCTCGGCTTTGACCAGCTGCTCCAGCTCGTCATAGGGAATGGCACCTGGCACCAGCTGGTTGCCGATAAGGGTCGCCGGGGTGCCTTGCACGCCGAGCAGGGTACCGATGCGCAGGCTGTTGCGCAGCTCTTCGGTGGCCTTGCCTGCGGGCTTGAGGGTCAGGTTGTCGGTGGCGGCCAGCGCCTTGTTGATGTCCGTCTCGGTCAGCATCCCCTGCTTGCTCATGAGCTTGTCGTGCAGGGGGAGGAAGCGGGCAGGATCCTGTTGCCACAGGGTCAGGCTGTACTGGGCCGCCTTGGCGGAGGTCTGCCCCTTGAACGGCAGCAGCTTGATCACCAGCCCCAGATCGTCCGGATAGGCCGCGAGCAGCTTGGCGACCGCCGGGTCGAACTGCTTGCAGTAGGGGCAGTTGTAGTCGGTGAACAGCACCAGGGTCAGCTTGGGATGCTTGGCACCGAGGCGCGGGCTGGTGGGGCTGTTGAACAGCACATCCTGGTTGCCCTTGATGAAGTCACCCATCTGGGCCTGCTGGGTCGCGGCGTTCTGCTTCTCCCAGGATTCGGCTGCCTCGTCGAGGATCCCGGGGTTGGCGATCAGGGTCTCGCGAATGAGTTCCTTGATGCGGGCCTCCTGCTCCGGGGTGAAGGGGGCGGCGTGCAGCGTGGGGGTGCCCAGGGTGGCGGCTACCAGGGCGGTGCAGAGGGTCAGGGTTCGCAGTCTCATGGCATTCTCCTTAGAAATGGGTGGCATCGGCCCGAACGAGGCCGGCCTTGTGCAAGCTGTCGAGCAAGTCGGCCTTGTCCAGCAGGGGAGAGAGGATCTCCCCTTCCGGCAGGCCGGGCCCGTAGATCTGGTTGAAGGGAACGGCGGCGGCGCCGCGATGGCGCAGGAAGACGGAGATAGCATCGCTCGGCCGGCTCCAATCGCCGCGAAGGGCCACCACGCCCGGGGCCGACAGGGCGCGCTGCACCTCGTCACGCAGCAGCACGTTGTATTTGTTGGCCTTGCAGGTGACGCACCAGTCGGCGGTGACATCCACGAAGACCCGCTTGTTCTGGGCCAGGGCGTCGGCGATGGCCTGCTCGGAGAGCGGCTGCCAGGCGATGCGATCGACGCTGCCACTCCCTTTCACCGTGAGGGCGCCCCCCAGCAGCAGGGCGCCGCCGATGAGTGCCGAGAGGGAGAGGGCCAGCGTGAAACCGCGCAGGCCATAACGCCAGAGGATGCCCATCAGCAGCGCCAGCACCATGGCGGCCATCAGCCAGCCGGTGGCCGTGGTGCCCAGATGGTTGCCAAGCAGGCTCGCCAGCCAGAGGCTGGAGCCCAGCATCATCAGCCCGAGCAGGATGCGCAGTCGCCCCATCCAGCGCCCCGGTTTGGGCAGCCAGAGGGCAAGGCGCGGCAGGGCCGCCACCAGCAGCCAGGGCAGGCTCATGCCAAGGCCGAGGGCGGTGAAGATGAGCCAGAGCTGGCCGAGCGGCGCCGCCAGTGCAAAGGCCACCGCGGTGCCAAGGAAGGGGCCCGAGCAGGGGGTCGCGAGCAGGGTGGCGAAACTCCCCTGCAGGAAGTGACCGCCGAGCCCCTTGCCGCCGCGGGTGGCGAGGCGAGTGCTGAGACTGCTGGGCAACCTTATCTCGAACAGCCCCAGCAGGTTGGCGCAAAACAGCAGGGTCACCGCCACCATGAAGCCGATGAAACCGGCGCTCTGGAACTGGATCCCCCAGCCGACCGCCCCTTGTGTGGCGCGCAGCAGGCTGCTCATGGCCGCCAGCACCCAGAAGGAGGTGATTATCCCGGCGCTGGCGGCGAGGAACTGTTTGCGCACGCCTCCTTGTTCGCGCCCCTGCTGCTGCAACACGGTGCCGAGTTTCAGGGCCAGTACCGGCAGCACGCAGGGCATCAGGTTGAGGATGAGACCGCCGAGCAGCGCCGCCCCCAGCAGCCAGATGAGAGGCTGGCCTGGGGCTGGCAAGGTGAGGGGCCCGGCGATGGTGGCGCGGGTCTGCCAGGCCTGCTCGCCGCTGGTGAGCAGCAGGCCGAGGGATTGACCACGCAAGTCAGGGGCATCCCCCTGCCAGCCGTCGCTGACCGGCACCCGGGCAATCAGGGTGGTGCCGTTCACCTCGAGCGCGGGCTTGCCGAACTCGGCCCCCTCCAGCGCATCGATGAAGAGCGCAGGCTCCTGCCACCCCTCGACCCGCTCGGCCCGCAGTTGCAGCAGGTTGTGCTGGTAGCCGAGCTCGACCCGGGTGTCGGCGGGCAGCGTCTGTGGCAGGGTGCTCATGGCCCGGGCCCAGGCGAAGTCGAAACCGGCCGGCGCCTGCCCATCCGCCGCCAGGGTGAAGGGGTAGTCGGTCAGGATGCAGACATTGCTGCAGGTGGAGAGGCGCAAGGTGCCCTTGAGCGGCTGCCCGGCCGGGTAGCCCAGGCTCAGGGGGAAGCGTACCTGCTCCTGATAGCCCTGGGTGTTGAGCCCGGCCACCTCGAAGGGACGCGGCGTGGGCCAGTGCCACTGGAAGTCGCCGACCGGCTCATCCCACAGGATCTGGGGCGCTATGCCCCCTTCACCCGGGCTGTGCCAGTAGGTCTTCCAGCCTGACTCCAGCTGGACATCGAGCAGGATGCGGGTCTGATCCGGGACGCTGCGGTCGGCTTGCAGCCTGACCTTGGCGTGACTGTTCTGGGGGCGGGTGAGCCACCCCGTATCGCTGGCCAATCCGCTGGATTGCCACAGCAGGCTGCCCAGTAGCAGGGCCGCCTTGAAGAGATTCGACATGTGTTGGGTCTCGCAAAAAAATGAGTGACAGCAGGCTGAAAAAGCGCGGCTGAACTCATTCCCGCCAGACGCAGAGGGTGAGGTGCAGTCGCCGCTCTGGCGGCGAGACATTGATGGGGGGAGGCAGTGCCGGCGCGCGCCGTGACAGGGGCACCAGCAGGGCAATCACGAAGGCGATGGCGAAGAAGAGTTGCTCCACGCACAGCAGACTGGCGGCGCTCAGCCACTTGCCGTTGAGCTGGCAGCTATTGGGCTGCACACTGGCGGGCGTGCCCTTGTCGGCCTGGTCGTCGGCTGAGGCGAACTGGGGCAGGGTCTGGCAACTCACGGCGTGATCGAGCAGGGCGAGGCGGGCCAGCGGCTGGGCCGCGCAATTGAGCACCAGCAGGCAGACCAGCAGCAGGAGTCGTGTCGCCGCGCGTTGTTGCAAAATCATGCTCGCCCCGTTCATCAAGATGGCCACATCCTAGCGGGCAATGGCGGGTGGGGCAAGCCGGGGTGGCCGGTGGCGTCCGGGGCTGGTCGGTTCTGTCTGGCGAACGCTTGTTCGCTAAAAGGGGGACCAGTATACTGCGCCGAGTCAAATTCCGAGGTGTTCGATGCTCAAACTTGCCCGTGTGCTGCTGCTGGCACTGCTGCTCGTCTTCTGGTTCCTGTTCGGCCTGTTGCTTTGTCTGGTGCGCCCGCGCCACCCGAACAACGTCTATGTCTTTGCCCGCATGTATCATGCGGTCTGCCCGCTGATCGGCCTCAAGGTCCGGGTGACGGTGGCCGACGAGGTCAAATCGGTGGGGCCGGCGGTCTACGTCTGCAATCACCAGAGCAACTACGACATCTTCACCGTGACCGGCGCCGTGCAGCCCGGCGTGGTGGCGGTGGGCAAGAAGAGCCTGCTGTGGCTCCCCTTCTTCGGTCTCATCTTCTGGCTCTCCGGCAACGTGCTGATCGACCGCTCCAACCGCTCCCGCGCCATCGGCACCATCGGCCAGGTGGTGGATCGCATCAAGCATCGCGGCACCTCCATCTGGATGTTCCCGGAGGGGACCCGCTCCCAGGGGCGTGGTCTGCTGCCGTTCAAGGCGGGGGCCTTCCACACTGCCGTCCAGGCCGAGGTGCCCGTGGTGCCCATCGTCTGCTCCAGCTACTTCGGTCAGGTCGATCTCAACCGCTGGGACAACGGCGAGGTGCTGCTGGAGGTGATGGCCCCGGTGTGCAGCAAGGAGCACGGCGCCGCCGGCATCCGCGAGCTCTCCGACACCTGCCGGGAGAAGATGGAAGCCAAGCTGGCGGAGCTGGATGGCAAGCTTGGCCATCGGCCGGCGGCCTGAGCCCGGTTGCAGAGAAGAGAGGGAGCCGCTGGCTCCCTTTTTTATTGGTGAAAATCACCATCTTGTTGGTTTTTTTCACCACGCTGTATCCAATGGACATCCATCGTTAACTTTCATCTAATTGTAAATAAAGGAAAAAATATTCTGGCACGGCTCTTGTAATGTCATGGGAAGAGAGTGACACCCCATCAACAAGGAGCCAGACCATGAGCGTATTCAGCCGCCTGACCGACGTGATCAATGCCAACCTGCACAGCCTGCTAGACAAGAGCGAAGAGCCGGAGAAGATGCTGCGGCTGATGATCGAGGAGATGGAGCAGGTCCAGGTCGAGATGAGAACCCAGGCCGCCCGCGTCATCGCCGAACAGAAACAGTTGGAGCGCCATCAGCAGGCGCTGCGCAACCAGATCCAGGAGTGGGCAGCCAAGGCCGAACTCGCCATCCAGAAGGGCCGCGAAGATCTGGCCCGTGCCGCCCTCACCGAGAAGCTGGCGGAGATGAAGCAGTGCGAGCGGCTGGAAGAGGACAAGGCGCGGGTGGCCGAGGTGCTGGCCCAGCTCACCACCGACAGCGAGCGACTGGCGGCCAAGCTGACCGAGGCGCGGGAGAAGCAGAAGATGCTGACCCTGCGCGAGCAGACCGCCCACAGCCGCATCCGCGCCCGTGCCCAGGTGGACAACCAGCGCATGCACGAGCTGGTGGCCCGCTTCGACGGCTTCCAGAACCGGGTCGATCAGCTGGAGGCCCAGCTGGAGGCGGCGACCCTGGGGCAGAATCCGTCCCTCGAGGCCCAGTTCCGCGAGCTGGAGCTGAACGACGAGATTGAGCGGGAACTGGCCCGGCTCAAGGGTCAGAAGGTGGAGGCATAACCATGACACCCTGGCCCAAGGATCTCGCCCATCGCAAGCTGACCGGGGTCTGCGCCGGTCTTGCCAGAGGGCTGGGGGTGTCCAGAGTGACGGTGCGGGTGGTGGCCCTGCTCGCCCTGATCCTGATGCCGCCGCTGGCCCTGGCGCTCTATCTGGTGGGGGTGCTCGTCATGCCTCCCCGCCGTGAACTTCAACGCTGGCTGGGGTGATCTCCGGATCGCCCCGTCGGCAAGTGCAAGCCCGTGAGGAGCACAACATGCTGGAATTTATCGTCTTGATCCTGGTGCTGATCGGCATGGCGCTGACCGGATTCACCGTGCTGGCCATGCTGCTGGTGAGCGGGGTCTTCGTGCTGTTTGGCGCCCTGGCCGGCATGTTTGCCCTCATCATCAAGCTGGCGCCCTGGTTGCTGGTGGTGCTGGTGGTGTGCTGGCTACTCAGCAACAGGCGCAAGCAGTCGAACACCTACCGTTAAGCCCCCCTGATTTCGCATCCTTCCTTGGCCACTGCTTGCAGTGGCCCTTTTTATGGGGGCGACACAGGGTCGGTGTGCGGGGTGGCAAGCCAGGAAAGGCCCCAGCCGTGCCACAGCACCGGCTCGTGTACCAGGCGCTCCTTGAACGCCTTGCTCTGCTGCTTGAGGCGGTACTCGAGGCGCAGCGCCTCGGGTTTGCCGGGGACTTCCTGCTGCCATACCAGGGAGAGGGGTCCCTTGCCGCGCAGGGCTCTGGCCCCCTTGCCGCTCTGGTGCTGACGCAGTCGCCGCTCGGGATCCGTGCTGATCCCCGCATAGAGTGCCCCGGTGCCGGTGCGCACCAGATAGACAAACCAGCGGGAGGGAGTGGTGGTGGCGAGGGTCATGAGGTGCGCCACCTGGCCCGCTGGCGCCCAAGCCGGTGCAGGGGCAGCAGGCTCACCAGCAGGCCGGCCCAGACGAAGGCAAAGCCCACGGATTTCACCGGATCCGGGATCTCGCCAAACCAGAAGAGGGCGAGCAGGAAGGCGAGGCTCGGCTCTATGTATTGCAGCAGCCCCACCGTGCTCATGGGCGTGCGCGCCACCGCATAGCAGAACAGCCCCACCGGCAGCAGGGTGGCGGGGGCACTGCCCATCAGCAGCAGGCGCTCGGTCCAGTCACCAGCCATAAACTGGCTGGTGCCCTGCAAGGTCAGCCAGCCGATGATCAGCAGGGCGACGGGCAACTGCACCAGGGACTCCAGATAGAGGCTGGTACCGGCGTCCAGTCTCACCTTCTTCTTGATGAGGCCGTAGAGGGCGAAGTTGGCCCCCATCACGAGGGAGAACCAGGGCAGCTCGCCGTAGGAGAAGAGCATGTAGGCGAGCCCCGCCAGGGCGAGCGTCACCGCCAGGTGTTTTTGCGGGGTGAGCTTCTCTTTGAGGAAGAGCACCGCAAAGGCGATGTTGAACAGCGGGGTCATGAAGAAGGCGAGGCTGGTGGCCAGCACCTGGCCCGTGGTCAGGCACCAGGTGAACATGCACCAGCTGATGGACATCACGGGGCCCGCCAGCAGCACAAGGCCGAGCTGCCGGGGATCGCCGCGCAGGGCCCCCCAGGGTACCCGATGGCCGAGGAGCAGAAGCAGGCCTCCCAGCAGCACCACGGACCAGAGCACCCGGTGGGAGAGCAGTTCCCACATGTTGATCTCGGGCATGAACTGGTAATAGAGGGGCAGCATGCCCCACAGCACGAATGAGAGGGCCGCGCTGCCGGTGCCCATCCAGTTCTTCATCTCTCTCCGTTTATTAAACTAAACAATGGCGGCTGCATGATAAGTATCCGCCGCTCCTTTCACAAGCGGGAGCGGGGAGAAAACTCTGGTACTATCGGGCCCATGAACCGACTCGATCCCCTGTTTGAACAGATCCGGGCCTGCCGCCTGTGCGAGGCCCACCTGCCGCTCGGCCCAAGGCCGGTGATCCGCGGCAACGAGCGCGCCCGTTTGCTCATCATCGGCCAGGCCCCCGGCACCCGGGTACACGCCAGCGGCATCCCCTGGGACGATCCCTCCGGCGATCGACTGCGCTTGTGGCTCGGGGTGGACAAGGCCACCTTTTACGATGAATCCCGCATCGCCATCATGCCCATGGGGCTCTGTTACCCCGGCAGGGGCAAGTCGGGGGATCTGCCGCCGCGCCCGGAATGTGCCCCCACCTGGCACGACAAGGTTCTGATGCTGCTGCCCAACATCGAGCTGACCCTGCTCATCGGCCAGTATGCGCAGGCTTACTACCTGAGGGCGGCGGCGAAAGGATCGCTCACCGAGACGGTGCGACACTGGGCGGACTATGGCCCGGCCTGGTTGCCGCTTCCGCACCCGTCCCCGCGCAACACCCTCTGGCTCAGGAAGAACCCCTGGTTCGAGCAGGGGGTGATCCCCCATCTGCAGCAGCGGGTCGCCCCCCTGCTTGACCCGGCAGGCTAGAGCGCCGGCTCGGCCTGGGGTTTGGGCTTGCTGCGGGCCATGGCGACCAGCGGCAGTATGATGCACAGGCACCCCAGCAGCAGCGGCAGCCCCGGCTGTTCGTCAAACAGCCAGACCCCGATGGCGACCGCCATCAGCAGCCCGGTGTACTCCGCCGAGGCGATCTTGCTTGCCTCCGCCTTGCGATAGGCCATCACGCACAGCCCCGCGTAGACCATGATGAGCGCCGAGGAGCCGAAGGCGGGCCACCACATCTGCCATTGCCACTCGCCCCCTTCCCACCAGGCCAGCGCCAGGATGAAGGGCATGCTCAGCACATTGGTGAAAAACAGGGTCTGGGCGATGGGCTGCTGGAGCGGGATGCGCTTGATCAGCAGGTTGTTGACCGCCAGGGAGAGCGCCACCCCGAGCGCCGCCAGGGCGGCCCAGTTTACCTCGGTCGGGCGCAGCACGATGAGCACTCCGACGAAGCCGAGCAGCGCCGTCAGCACCTTCTGGCGCGAGAGTGCCTCCCCCGCCAGCCAGACCGCGAGCGGCACCATCAGCAGCGGGGCGGCATAGAAGAGGGCGTTGGCGGTGGCGAGCGGCAGCCGGGTGAGGGCGACCACCATCAGGCAGACACCGACGGCCCAGATATGGGCCCGCAGCAGGTGCCACTTGAGGGCTACCGGCGGGTTGCGCCGCCAGGACCAGAGCAGCCAGGGGGCGAGCAGCAGGGCCGCGGAGAGCTGGCGGAAAAAGACAAATTGGAAGATGGGCTGGTCCGGCTCCAGCACCTTGACCAGGGCATCGGAGAAGACCGCCACCATGTTGCCGAGCACCAGATAGAGGATGCCTATTCCGACTGCATTCATACCACCTCCAGATTCAGATGAGGGGAGGGTAGCCCGCGGCCTGTTATCCAGTAAAATGATAAAAAATCATCACGCATGAGAAATTTGGATAATGAAGCTGCCCCCCCTGCGCGCCGTTCAATATTTCGAGGTGGTTGCCCGCCTGCTGAGTTTTTCCCGCGCCGCCCTGGAGCTCAATGTCAGCCAGAGTGCGGTCAGTCACCAGATCCGTCTGCTGGAGGATTTTCTGGGGGAGCGGCTGCTGCTGCGCCAGGGGCGGCTGCTCTCCCTGACGCCCCAGGGGGAGATCTATTTCGAGGGGATCGCCGCCGGGCTGGTCCAGATTGCCCAGAGCAGCGAGCAGTTGCGCGGCGGCGGCGAGATGCGGGTGCGGCTCGCGGTCTACAGCTCCTTTGCGGTGAAGTGGCTGATCCCGCGCCTGGCCGGGCTGCGCCAGCTCTATCCAGAGCTGGATCTCAGCCTGGAGATGGTGGCGGAAGACCCCGAGCTCTCCGACAGGGTGGCGGACGGTTTCATCACCGTCTCCCCCGAAGGGCCGGGCTACATGCACGATCTGCTCTATCGGGAGCGGCTGATGCCGGTGTGCAGTCGCCGGATGTGGCAGCAGGTGGAAGGGGAGTGGCCCGCCACCCTGTGGCAGTTGCCGCTGCTCTCCATCCAGGCTATCTACCGCGAGAAGGGGGAAGATTGGCGGCGCTGGGCCGAAATGGGGGGGCTGACTATTCCCCCCGAGGCGAGGGTGCACCATTTCAGCCATATCCTGCTCGCGCTGGAGGCGGCGAACTGGGACCAGGGAATGGCGCTCATCAATGACTACATGTTGCAGCCGGAAGATCCGCGTCTGGTGCGGCTGCCCCTGCACGCCCTCGAGACCGGCGACAACTTCTATTTCGTCTTCAAGCGCTCGCGCGCCCATGAACCCGCCATCAGCCGGTTGCGTCAGTGGCTGTGGCAGGAGTCGCAGGCGAGCCTGAGACCCGGGGAAAACGAGCCTCTCAGGCGCGTCTGAACGGGCTGGGCGCCCTAATGCAGAATGGACGGCACAGCCCACGACGAAGGTGTCTGATTCGGGAGGCCTGATGGCACTGGCGAGACGAGGGCCATCAGGAGCGGGTCAGGTGCGCTTGAACTGGCTCAGTACAAAGAGGGTGGTGGCGCAGACTACGACCGAGGGACCGGCCGGGGTGTCCTGATACCAGGAGAGGGCAAGGCCCCCCAGCACGGCGAGACAGCCGGTCAGGGCGGCAAAGCCGGCCATCTGCTCCGGGGTCTGGCTGAAGCGGCGGGCGGTGGCGGCGGGAATGATCAGCAAGGAGGTGATGATGAGCGCCCCGACGAACTTCATGGCCACGGCGATGACCAGGCCTATCAGCAACATCAGCACGCAGCGCAGCACATCCACCCGTACCCCTTCCACCCGGGCCAGCTCTTCCGAGATGGTCATGGAGAGCAGGGGCTCCCAGAGTCGCCACAGGGTGAGCAGCACCAGGGCGCCGCCGCCGTAGATCCAGAGCAGGTCCATGGGCTGCACCGAGAGCAGGTCGCCAAACAGGTAGGCCATCAGGTCCACCCGCACGTTGTCCATGAAGCTCAGGGTGACCAGACCCAGCGACAGGGCGCTGTGGGCCAGAATGCCGAGCAGGGTGTCGGTGGCGACCTGCTGGTTGCGGCTCATGATGACCAGCAGCATTGCCATGGCGAGGCAGCAGACCACGACCGCCAGGGTGAGGTCCACCTGCAGCAGGATGCCGAGGGCGATGCCGAAGAGGCAGGCATGGGAGAGGGTGTCGCCAAAATAGGCCATCTTGCGCCACACCACGAAGCTGCCCAGGGGCCCGGCCAGCAGGGCGATGCCGAGTCCGGCCGCGAGGGCGTATAACAGAAAGCTGTCCACGTGAAGATCCTAGTTGTTGCGAGAGGGCAGGCGGATGACGGGAGCCTGCGGTTCATGATGATGGTGTTCGCCATCGCAGTGGTGATGGTGGGTATAGACCGCCAGCACCTCCCGCTCCGGCCGCCCGAACAGGCGGGCAAATTCCGGGTGCCGGGCCACGCTCTCCGGCTCGCCGTGGCAGCAGACGTGGCGATTGAGGCAGATCACCTCGTGAGTGCTGGCCATCACCAGGTGCAGATCGTGGGAGACCATCAGCACGGCGCAGTGGAACTCGGCGGCCAGCTGGCTGATGAGGGCATAGAGCTCGATCTGGCCCGTGATATCTACCCCTTGCACCGGTTCGTCCAGCACCAGCAGCTCGGGTTTGACCAGCAGGGCGCGGGCCAGCAGCACCCGCTGCATCTCGCCACCGGAGAGCTTTTGCATCCGGTTGTCCAGCAGATCCTGGGCACCGACCCGATTGAGCGCCTCCTCGATGGAGAGGCGGCTGTTCTTGCCAAGTTGCAGGAAGCGGCGCACCGTCAGGGGGAGGGTGGGGTCCAGATAGAGGCGCTGGGGTACATAGCCGACCCGCAGATCGCGGCGGCGAACGATGTCCCCCGAATCTGGGCTGAGCAAGCCCAGCACCAGCTTGCTCAGGGTGCTCTTGCCCGCCCCGTTGGGGCCGACCAGGGTGGTGATTTTGCCTTTGTTCAGGGTAAAGGAGACCTTGTCGAGCACGAGTCGTCCGTCAAATGAGAGACAGACCTCTTTCAGCTCCACCAGTTGGGTCATGACAGCTCCGGGGTTTACAGCCTGTGAGAGTTATAATATAACAGCGACGTTGGTTTGTTATATTATCACACACACACACCCTGACGAGACCTCTATGCGAATTCTTGCTCTGATCACTGCCCTGATGGCGGTGAGTCTGCCTGTCCGTGCCCTCGAGGTGCTGACCACCATCAAACCCCTGGGCTTCATCGCGGCGGCGATCACCGATGGTGTGAGCGAGCCCGGGGTGCTGCTGCCCACCGGTGCGTCGCCCCACGATTTTTCCCTGCGCCCTTCCGACATGCGCAATATCAAGGAGGCCGATCTGGTGGTGTGGGTCGGTCCCGAGCTGGAAGGCTTCATGGCCAAACCCCTGGCCCAGCATCCTCATGTATTGACCCTGACCCAGGTTCCCGGCATGCCGCTGTACAACTATGCGACCCAGGGGGAACATGACGATCATCACCATGATGACAAGGATCATGACCATGCCGCCCACGACCACGGCTCGCACGACGAGGGCCATGAAGGGCACTACCACGAAGGGGTGGATCCCCACATCTGGCTGGGTCCAACCCAGGCCAAGGTGATTGCCAAGGCGATCGCGACCGAACTGGGCAAGCTGGATCCTGCCAACCAGGCGCGCTATGCCGCCAATCTCGCGGCCTTCGAGGGCAAGGTTGACGCCCTGGACAAGGTGATCGCCGTGCAGATGAAGGCGGTGGATCAGAAGGGCTACTTCGTGTTCCACGAAGCCTATGGATACTGGGAGCGTCACTACGGCATGAGCTCCAAGGGACACTTCACCGTGAGCCCGGAGCGTCGCCCGGGAGCCAAGACGCTGATTGACATCCGCAAGGCGCTGGAAGAGAAAAAGGCGAGCTGCATCTACGCCGAGCCGCAGTTCTCCCCGGCGGTGATCGAGTCGGTTGCCCGCAATACCGGGGCCAAGGTGCTGCTGCTGGACGAAGTCGGCGAGCGGGTGCCGCTCGGTCCGGACGGTTATCCGCAATTCATGCAGCAGTTGGCGGATGCCTTCGCCCAGTGCCGCTAGGCCTTGCCCGACATTGACGATAGAGGCGGCGCGGCCAACTATACTGACCTCCAGCATCTGATATGGAGTGTCAGTCATGAAATGGTTGCTCATCTCTGCCTGCACGCTGACCCTGCTGGGATCCGGCATACAGGCATCCGGTCTTTCCGAACACATCGCCAGCCCGGAACTCAGGGCAAAAATGCAGGCGGTCTATGGCGCCAGAGCGATCCAGCGGTCCGAGGCCTTCTCTCGTCTGCTGACGCCAAGGGCCGGAACGACGGACCAGCAGAAGCTGGAGCTGGTGAACAACTACTTCAACAACCTGACCTACAGCGAGGATCCCAGACTGTGGGGGGATGATGATTATTGGGCCAATCCGCTGGAGTTCATCGGGGCGAGAGGGGGGGATTGCGAGGACTACAGCATCGCCAAGTACTACACCCTGATGGAGCTGGGGGTCGACGAGAAGAAGCTGCGGCTGGCCTATGTGAAGGCAATTCGTTACAACCAGTTCCACATGGTGACGTTGTACTTCCCGACCATCAAGTCAGATCCCCTGGTGCTGGACAACATCAATGGCCGCATCCTGCCGGGGAGCAAGCGCAATGATCTGCAGCCGGTTTACAGTTTCGATGCCAAAAGCATCTGGATCATGAAATCCCGCCGCGAGGGAACCCTGGCGGGGAGTGCCGATCGCCTGGCCCAGTGGACCTCGATGCAGAGCCGGTTCTCCAGCGAGCATCTGCGCTCCCCCCGTCGCCAGCTATAACTTGCCCGCCGCCTTCAACTCCTCGAAATATTTTCCCGCGCCCGGATGCTGTTCGACACTCAGCACCGGGCCTATTTTGTTGCGCGCCTTGTGAAACAGGTTCGCATAGCCATAGGTCTGTTCGTTGAAACTGGTTTGCTGGCTCAGCATGGCCCGGGTCAGCCGATAGACCTCGTCATCGGGAGTGGCGGCATTGGTCACCAGGGTGGCGGCGATGGCGAAGGTGGGGGTTGCCTTGAGGTTGCCCGGGTAGATGCGTGCCGGCACCTGGCTGCGCTGGTAATACCTGACCCCTTTGAGCAGCTGGTCCCTTACGGGCCCCTCGATCGCCAGGAAGCGCACGGCGCAGCGCTTGGCGGTGTCCAGCACGATGCGGTTGGGATGACCCATGACAAGGCCATAGGCATCGATCTGTTTATTGCACAACGCTTCGGAGAGATTGGCGACGCTCTTCAAATCGAGATCCTGCTCCTTTGCGCCCAGAACATTGAACAGGGCCAATGCCGTTTGACGAGTCCCTGAACTCTTCAGGCCCATGTCGATGGGGGCCAGCTTGAGCTGCTCCAGGGTGGTGATATCCCCATCGGCTCGCACCACTATGGTGAAAGGTTCGGCGTGGGTGGCAAAGAGCGCCCTCAGCTCGGGTTGTGGCTGGGCAGCGAAAGGCCCGGTGCCCTGGCTGGCCTGATAGAGCCAGTCGGACTGGACGAGCGCATAGGGTACCTCTCCCGTTTTCAGCTGGCGGAGATTTTCGATGGACCCGGAGCTGGCCTGTAGTTTGCAGGGCATCGTGGGGTCACTTTTTTTGGCCAGTCTGCAGAACTCCTTGATGACCTGGTAATAGATGCCTTGCTCCCCCCCTGTGCCTATGGTCATGGTGGTCGCGTGCAGGGTCGGTTGCCACAGCAGGGCGAGCAGCAGCAGCGGGATCCTCATGATGCATTCTCCTGAGTGGCATAACCATCGATGCCCCAACTGCGCAGCATGTCCACATCGCTTACGTCGCCGGCTTCCGCCAGCAAGGTGTAGCCGGAAGCATGGAGGCATTGGGAGAGCAGGTTCCAATAAAGGGGGGACTGGGTGAGCTGGCAACTGATGAAGACGGGTCTGATGGGGTCGAGCCTGGCCAGATTGTCGTTGTTCATCGGGATGTTGCTGAATGCCAGCTCAATCCCCTGGGACTGGAGTGCGGTCAGTCGTTCCTCGGCCAGGGGGGGGAAGATCGCCAGATCCCAGCGCCAGTCCAGCGTCTTGCCACGAGCGCTGGTCAGCACGGGGGCAAACTGCGCCCAGTCTGGGTGGCCGAGCAGGCTGAGAGGCAGCTGGAGCCCTTCCGCCTTCTGGGTCAGCCAGTTGTTGAGCAGCCCCCGAATTTCATCCGGCGAACTGTCCGTGGTGGGGGGGGGCTTGGGTAGCAGGCGGCTGTAGAGCCTGATACTCCCCTGAGTGGAGAAGAAATGCTGCTGATAGGTGTTGCCATCGGTGTCGACCAGCCCAACGAGCTTCTGGTGGGTCGGGAGAGCGTCGTGCTTGCCAAGCTGGGTGATCTTGAGCCGCTGTTGCAGCAGGTCCCGCTTGCGTTCAGAGACCAGCTGGTTGATGGAGACAACGACTTCCTGCAATTCGCGAAGCCACGGGGTTGGCAGGTTGCCGCTGAACTGGCGTTTGCGGATCCGGGCCAGTTGCAGACTGATCTGTTCGAGGGGGCGCAGCAGGCGGCGGCACACCCAGGTGATCACCAGGCTGAACACCAGCAGGCCGGCGAGCAGCGCAAGTCCGGTACGACTGATGGCGTTCCACAGATGCTGGTAGGCGTAACCCTTGTGTCCCTCGAGCGTGAGGGTACCGAGAATGCGCCAGCCGTCGGTCAACTCCTGCTCAATCTTGACCGGTGGCATGTCGATAACTGAGGGGAGCCAGCCTGGAACATTTTGCTGTGCGGTGTGGAACACCTTCTGGAACAGCACCTGGCCATCCGGATCCAGCAGAACGACGGAGTTGACGAAGCCTCCGTCGAACATGGCGTTCACTATGGTCTCGGCAAGGACCTTGTCATCGTTGAGCAGAGTGCCCTGCAGCACCAGCCCCAGTGCGGTGATGGCGGTTTCAAGGTTGGCCGACATCTGGTCGAGAATAGACTGTCGTACCGTCGTGATCTCCAGCACGAGCAGCAGCGCGGCGCCGATGGTGAAGAGGATTAGGATGATTACATTTAACAATTTTGCCAATGACATACCCACTCCATGGAGATGTTTTTGCAACATTTTCTGGGCCGGAGAGCACCACAACCGGACTTGGTTCTTAAAAATAGAAAAAAATGGCTGAAAATGACGATCATTTCTGCCCATGCTGGAAGGTTATGCATAAAATGTGAGTTTCGTGCATGGAGCTATGAACTTTTTGTAAGTATTTAGGTCTAAAAGCCAGATATTCGGTTTTCATAATAAAAACTCATAAAAACAGACCCACAACCACCACCCTTAGATCTAATAACAGGATAGCGGATGAAACGTCTCCGTCCCTTGGTAGCCCAGGCTGCCAATTGGGAACCCCCGGTTCCCCGCAAGCATTTCTATGCCATGCTATTGCTCACGGCCATGACGCTGTCAGCGGTAGCCGTATTGCCAGCTCCCGGTGACATCCTGGAGCGGCCACTGCGTCTGGAGTTGCCGATCGCCACCACGGGCACCGCAACCAACGAAGACAACACCGACTTCAACGACATTCCGGATCACGAGCTGGTCGAGTCAGCCGCTCCCGAAGACGACATCCCGGCGGATGCCACGCCTCAATGGCAAGATTACCGGGTTCGCAATGGCGAGAACCTGACCACCATCTTCAACAACCTGGGGCTGTCCACCACCACCCTCTACAAGGTGCTGGATGCGGATGCCAAGAACAACCTGGCGCGTCTCAAACCCGGTCAGACCATCGAGTTGCTGATCGATCAGGACAACATTCTGCAGCAGTTGAAGATCCGCCTGAACATCAAGCAGACCCTGGTGCTGGAGCGTACCGACGACACCTATAGCGCCAACATGCTCAATGAAGAGGTAGAGTGGCAGCAGAAGAGCTATGACGGTGTCATCAACGGCAGCTTCTACGTCAGCGCCCGCAATGCCGGTATCCCGGCCAACTACATCCAGAAGATTGCCAACCTGTTCCAGTGGCGCCTCAACTTCGCCAAGGATTTGAAAAAAGGTGACAAGTTCAAGGTGCTGGTCCGTCAGGAGACGGTCGACGGTAAGAGTACGGGCAATACCCAGTTGCTGGGGGTCGAGGTGTTCAGCCAGGGCAAGGCCGTGTCAGCCTGGTTGTCGGAAGATGGCAACTATTATGACGGTCAGGCAAACAGCCTGGAGCGCGGCTTCCGCCGTTATCCGACTCATAGCCGTTACCGGGTCAGCTCCAGTTTCAACCCGAATCGCCGTCATCCCATTACCGGGCAGGTCCGGCCCCATGAGGGGACCGACTTTGCCCTGCCGGTAGGCACGCCCATCATGGCGACCGGTGATGGTGTGGTCCTCAAGGCAACCAGCCACCCGCTGGCAGGCACCTATATTGTGATCAAGCACGGCCGTACCCTGATGACCCGTTATCTGCACCTGAGCAAGCTGCTGGTCAAGCCGGGTCAGAAGGTGAAGATGGGTGACAAGATTGCCCTCTCCGGCAACACGGGCCGCTCCACCGGTGCTCACCTGCACTACGAGGTGCGCATCAACAACCGCCCGGTGGATCCCATGAAGATCAAGCTGCCGATGGCGGAGCCGCTCTCCGGTAAGGACAAGCGTCAGTTCCTCGCCAAGGTGAAGAGCTACCGCAAAGAGATGGAGGCGGGCTGAACGGCTCCCTCCTGACGAAAAAGGCCCCGCAAACTGGCGGGGCCTTTTCATTGCAGAACGGCTTCAATAACCCTTGTCAAAGTCGATCCTGCCGTCCAGCTGCTGACCATCGATGAAGCGGATGTAGTTGCGGATGAAGATCTGGGCCACATCTTCCGGGAAGCTGTAGGCGCTGTTGTGGGGCGTCACGATGAGATTGGGCTGGTGCCAGAGCGGGCTGTCAGCGGGCAGGGGTTCCTGCTCGAACACATCGAGCACCGCCATGGCGGGCTTGCCGGCTTGCAGTGCCGCCAGCAGATCCCCCTCATGGACGGCATTGCCCCTGCCGACGTTGAAGAAGATGGCGCCCGGTTTGCAGTGGCCGAAGCGTTCGGCGGTGAAGAGATGGCGTGTCTCGCGGGTGGCGGGCAGCACGCTGACGATGACATCGGCCTGGGCCAGCATCTTGTTGAGTGCCGGCAATTGGTACACCTGATCGAACCCGGCACGCTCACGGCCACTGTGGCTGATGCCGAGCACCCTCATGCCAAAATGTTTGCCGGTGTGGGCGATATGCTGCCCTATGCTGCCGGTGCCGAGCAGCAGCAGCGTCTTTCCCTTCAAGCCCTGATAGGGATGGCTCTGCCAGACGCCCTGTTGCTGCTGCTCGCGATAGAGTGGCAACTGGCGGGTCAGGCTGAGCAGATGGCCGAACACATACTCGCTCATCAAGGGGCCGAAGATGCCGCGGACATTGGTGAGCAGGTAGTCGCGGCGGCAACTGGCGTCCAGCAGTACGTCGACCCCGGCATAAGTGGACTGGAGCCAGCTGAGCTTGCCGGCCTTGGCCAGCAGCGGCTTGGCCCGGGCAGGCTCGGCCATCAGGATATGAGCGTCACCGATAAGCTGTTCGGCCTCGGCCTGATTGTCGGCCCGAAGAATGTGCAGATGGGGAAGATGGGCCGCCTTGAGCAGGCGTTCATAGTGGCTGTTGTCCTGACTCAACAGCAGCAGGGTACGTTGGCTCATACTCTTGTTCCTTATCGTGTTTATGGCAAGGCGAGAGGGATGCTGTCTCCATCTTACCCCAGTTGATCGGGCAAGATAGTCGAGCAGGGCGCTTTTTCATTTTTAGACGGGGCCCTCGTGGGCTACAATCTGCCCCACATTTTGCAAAGGATCCGACTCCAGTGTTTGGTGACAAGTTTTATAAGCGACTGGCCGAGCTGCAGCCCTGGCAGCAAACCGTCTATACCCTGGCGCTGGCAGAGCGCATGTACCCCAACTATGTGCTCTTTACCCAGGCCTCCGGTTTCGGGGATGCGAGGGCATTCCGTCACGCGCTGGATCAGATGTGGAACTACCTGACGGTCAAGGGATCCCGCGTCAATCTTGGTGCCATTCTGGAAGCGTTTGAAGTCTACATTCCCGATCCCCGCAAGTTTGAATCCTACGGCGCCTATCCGGCACTGGACGCCTGCGTGGCGCTGGGTTGTGCCTACAACTCGGTGATCTGCCGGGTGGGGGAAGAGGCCAACGACGCCAGCCATGCGTCTGTCGGCACGGTCGCCGGCTTCATAGAGATGCTGGAAGAGCGGGATCTCAGCGATGAGGAGCTCTATGAGCACGAGTACATGGAGGCCGAGCTGGAGTTCCAGGTCGAACTGCTCAAACGGGTGGCCCATGAACGGGACAGCGATCGCATCCTTGCCATCCGCGCCTTCGCGGCCCAGGACGGCGTCTCCAACATCGGCATCAGCCTGGAGGCGTAACGCCATCGCGTACTGCCCATAGAAAAAGCTCCCGGTCGGGAGTTTTTTTTATCTCTGAGCGTTCATTTTTTGGTGTGTGAGAAAGCATTTATGCATTTTTTTCAAATGGTTAACTTTTTTTCTCCTGATTCTTAGGGGCCATTCGTTGCTGTTGTAAGCTCGCTTCTATTGGTTGCACTTGACAGAGAATCACCGACGAGAACAACTCCATTACTGAGGTCATCTATGAATGCAACAGAGCTTTGGCTGCTTTCCCCCGAGCAATTCAACGAGTGACGGCGTGAGAACGATTATCCCCGTATCTGGGCGCTGCTGGTGGCGTCGCTGCCCCATTTCGACGACTGGATGGCGGAGCAGAAGATAGAAAAAAGCGTGATCTTCCAGATCGGCATCGCCCGCTTCATCAGCTCCCGCTGCGTGCTGAGCCTTTGTGTCTACATGAGCGACGACAAGGTCCGCCTGTATGAGAGCGCCTCGAGTGCACTGGAATCCCTGCGCAAGAGCGGCCTCATCCGCTCGGAGACCCGTTTCGAGCCTTACAGCATGTGGCTGGCGGGAAAACATGGCAATGACGAGGTGAAACGGGTGCAAAGCCTGCTTTCGGTCTCGGAGAACAACAAGGGGGAGGCCCAGGTGCTGGGCAAGCATCGTTTGCTCAACATCGGCGGTGTTACCCTCAAAAGCCCCATCATCTCCGGCCGGTTGCTCGATTTCACCTGCCTGGACGAGCTCTCGCTGGATGGGGCCGTCAACAACTCCAAGGTTTATCTGTGGCACTGCTCGGCCAAGGGGGTCAGGGTCAATGGCGGGGTGATCGGGCTCGATCTGTTCGACTCTCTGCTGTGGGACCACAGGGCCTGGGCCAAGAAACGGGAGCTGGCGCTGGAGGACGGGGTCTTTCAGGACTTCACCATAGAGTGCGAGGAGATCCGCTTCCACTCCTCCCGGGCGGTGCTGAAAAACTTCAGCGTCAGCGCCAAGAACTTCGATGCCACCATGGAGCACACCAACCTGGACAAGGTGGAGGTGGTCTACAACGACAATGGGCGGATCGACCACAACGAGGCGAGCAAACTCTATCGCAATGCCAAGCGCCTCTTCTCCAGCGTGGGTGACACCGTCGATGCCGGCGAGTGTTACTACAAGGAGAAGCTGCACGAGATGAAGTCCCTGGCGAGCCCGCGGGAGCTGTTCCGGGAGCGCTGGTTGCGAAGCGGTCCGATGACGAAGTGCTGGCTCTCCCTGTTGTGCTATCTCAAGTGCGCGGGCAAGTTCATCAGCTTCATCACCTGGGGGTTTGGGGAGCGTCCCATCAGAAGCCTGTTGATGTCGATGGGGGTGATCCTGCTGGCGACCCTGACCTATTTCCTGGCGCCGGAGTCTGCAACCCACGGCCATCTGGGGCGCTCTCTCTATTTCAGCATCGTCACCTTCGTGACCCTGGGTTATGGGGACATCTCCCAGACCTCCTCGCCGCTGCAACTGCTGTCGGCCATCGAAGCCTTCTGCGGCATGTTCCTGACAGGTCTCTTCCTCGCGGGTTTTGCCTCGAAAACCAAGCAGTATTGACGGGAGCGCCGGCGGCGGGTGCCATCAGTGCCCGCTTCCGGTGCCCTCCTGCTGTCTTCCCATCCCTCCCGGCTGGCCCGGCGACTCTGCTTGACGCAGCGGCGGTGGAGCGACTTTATTTAAAGTCATCGCATGCCATGGCAAGCGATGGAGCCACCAGCGCCCGGACATGACGCAATCAGAGGAGAAAGCCCGGTATCGATCCGCCAACCACCGATGTAGAGAAGGAATAACGCTATGATAT
Organism: Aeromonas sp. QDB56; assembly: GCF_027705505.1. Lineage (NCBI taxonomy): Bacteria > Pseudomonadati > Pseudomonadota > Gammaproteobacteria > Aeromonadales > Aeromonadaceae > Aeromonas > Aeromonas sp. QDB56. The sequence goes on along the minus strand of NZ_JAPDBZ010000027.1, from coordinate 14,133 downwards.
TGAATCACTTATGGGGATTGTATGCCCATCCCCACACCGAATGGCATACCATAGACGAGCGGCACGACAGCTTCAGAAACAGTCTGACCCACATCCTGCTCGTGGCCCTTATCCCTCCCATCTGCGCCTACTATTCCGCCGTTCACATCGGCTGGAGCATCGGGGTCGGCGATCCCATCACCCTGACCGCCAACAGCGCATTCAAGCTGTCGGTCGCCATGTACGTGACCCTTATCATCGGCGTGCTGGCACTCTCCTATCTGGTGCACTGGATGGGGCATACCTTCGGCTCGGATCCCAGCTACACGACCTCGCTGGAGCTGGCGGCCTACACCTCCACGCCACTCTTCATGGTGGGCTTCTCCGCTTTCTTCCCGCATCTCTGGTTCGTGATGCTCATCGGTTTGGTCGGGCTGACCTATTCCGTCTACCTGCTCTATATCGGCGTACCCATCCTGATGCACATCACCAAGGAGCAGGGATTCATCTACGCCAGCTCAGTGGTGACGGTCGGCCTGGTGCTGCTGGTCTGCGTGCTGGCTGCCACGGCCATCCTGTGGGGATCCGGCTTCGGTCCCGTCTTCACCCAGTAGCCGTGCGTGCCGACGGCAACGACGACAAGGGCGCCTTGATGGCGCCCTTGTCGTTGATCTCTCGCCTGGTCGGCGTGTCTTTGCCAGACCCGGGAGGGAAGTCGTCTGCGTTGATCAGCGGGGATTGCCGCTGCCGATGCCGAACGGGATGCGGTAATCGCTGCTCTGATCGCCGAGGCTGACGGTCAGGTTGCCCTGGGCGCGGCTCGGGATCTGTACCTGTTGGGTACCCATCAGGTTGGCGTGGACGGAGGCCACCAGATCACCGGATTCATCGCGCACCTCCAGCATGGGGTTGGCCTTGCCGGCCATGGCGGCGCCAGCATGCCAGTTCACGAACAGCACACCCGGGGTGGCATTGAAGTCGGCGGGGACGGAAGCCTGGGCAACACCGGCACTCATCAGGCCTGCAACGGCCAGCATCTTGATCACGTTTTTCATGTTCATTCACTCTCTTGGTTTTTATGTCATTGGCAAGGCCTGACAGGCCTGCATCAATGCATCCTTGCAAGAGGTCATTCAAATGGTGTGTTGTTTTGTCACGGATGTTTGTCGCCCATATGTATGGGGGACTGCCATGAACGACCAGTTGTTTTGCGGCTTGGCGCTCCTGCCTAAGCGATGTGTGAATATTAAGCGCCTCACCCGGTCATTGTTAGCGAGATAAACTGGCCTACACGTTCAAAAAATATGAATGATGTTTTGTGGGGAGGAAGCAGGCCGGTTGGAGGGGAGTCACCCTTCAGGAGAGAGGTGCATGTCCCAGACCTGACACCGGATTGTCACATCCGGTGCGTACTGTGCGGCTTCATTTTCACACTGGTTCAAGGATGACTATGTTTCGCGTCTCTTCCCTTGCCGCCTGCGTGGCGGCCACCCTGCTGAGCGGCTGCCATTCGGGCAACGACTCCTCCTCGCCTGCCGTCGGCGACTATCAATACAGCACCAAGGCGGTCTATGCCGCCCGTCAGGCAATGAACAGCTATGAGGTGGCCCCTGAAGGCTTTAGTCCCGTCTTCACTGAACTGGTGGCACGCCATGGCTCCCGCTCGCTGTCCAGCCCCAAATACGATGTGCTGACCAAGCTGGTGTGGGAGGAGGCCGCGAGACAGGGGGCCTTGACCGAGCTGGGCCAACGGCTCGGCGCCAAGGTGGACGCCGTCACGGCCGCCAACCAGACCCTCGGCTATGGCCTGCTGAGTGCGCTCGGCAAGGAGGAGCACGCCAACCTGGCGACCCGGCTCGCCGAACGGCTGCCCACCCTGCTGACCACTGAATCGACTCCCCTCTGCCTCAAGGTCGAGACATCGGGCAAGGATCGCGCCAACGAAAGCGCCTACTTCTTCATGCAGAGCCTGGCCAAACGGGTCTCTCTGGTGACGGACAGCCCCGACTGTTACGTCAGCCAGGAGAACCCTTCCGAGATCGACAAGGGGCTGCGCAACAAGTTCGAGCTCTACTTCCACAAGACCGAGCCGCAGGGGGAGTACACCCGGTATCTGCCCACCTTCCAGGCCTATCAGGCCTTTGTCGGGGACGAAGACAACGGGGTGGCTCCCGCTCCCGAGCTGACCGAGGCCCTCGATGCGCTCAAGGCCCTGCCCAGGACCCGGGTGATGGCCCGCGAGATGCTCGAGCGTCTCTACAGCAAGGCCTTCGTCGACGAGCTGGCCGCCGGGGTGGATTATGTGGCGGTGAACCCGGAAGACGGCGGCAAGACCCATGTGCGCGACGAGGTGGACGCCGCCCTCATGCTCTACAACCTCTTCATCATCGGCCCGGGGATGATCCGGGAGGCGCAGGCACAAGGCGGGTCCTGGGATCTCGAGCAGTTCATCACGCCAGAGGAGTCTGCCTGGTTCTCCTACCTTTCCGATGCCGAGGACTTCTACGAGAAAGGACCGAGTCTTGCCAGCCAGAGCGCCACCTACGCCGTGGCCCAGCCCCTGCTTGACGGCCTCTTCAACGAGGTACAGACCCAGGTGGTGGAAGAGGCGGGCGAGCATGTCGCCAAGCTGCGCTTTGCCCATGCGGAGACCCTGATCCCGCTGGCGGCCCTGATGAAGCTGGCAGGGAGCCGCCAGAGCGCCCAGCCCGGCGTGTTGATGAGCCAGGAAAACAACGAATGGCGTGGCGGCTGGGTCTCTCCCTATGCGGCCAACATCCAGTGGGATGTCTACCGCAACGAGGCCGGCCGGGTGCTGGTGAAGATGCTTTACAACGAGAAGGAGCTCGCCTTCAAGGCAGGTTGCGCCCCCATTGCGGTGGGCAGCTTCTTCTATGACTTCGGCGAGCTCAAACGCTGTTACGACTACTCGTCCTGACGCTCTCGTGCCATCCCCGGGGCCGGTCATCGCCGGCCCCGATTTTTTTTGGTTCAGGCGGAGCCGGCTTGTCGACGACCCGCCTGCCAGGTGGTGCCCATGGAGGCGGCGATGATGGCGGTTATCCCGAGCCATTGGGACGGGGGCAATTGTTCGCCCAGCCATACCAGTCCCATCAAGGCTCCCATGGCCGGTTCACCGCTGGTGAGAATGCCGTAGCTCTTGAGGGGAAGGCGGCGTAGGGCAAACATCTCGAGAGAGTAGGGGATGGCGCTCGAGAGCAGCCCCACCCCGATGATGGTGAGGATCACGGGGACGGTGAATGACGCCTCGATCGCACCCTCCAGCCCGAAGGGCAATACCAGCAGGGTGCCCACCCACATGCCCAGCGCCGGAGCCTGTGCGCCCAGCAAGGCTCCTGCCCGCTTTCCGGTGAGCATATAGAGCCCCCAGAAGAGGCCAGCCCCGAGAGCCAGTGCTGCACCCAGGGGATCGATGGCCTGCTGTGTTGCCCGCAGGGGCAAGAGCAGCAGCAGCCCGGCGATGGCCAGTATCAGCCAGATGAAGTCTGCCCGGTGGCGTGAGGAGAGCAGGGCCACCGTCAGGGGGCCGATGAACTCGATGGCCAGGGCTACGCCGAGGGGAATGCGTGCGATGGCCAGATAGAAGAGCAGGTTCATGGCCCCAAGCGACAGGCCGTAGGGGATGGCGCCCAGCAGGGTGCGTCGGTCGAGGGGGACACGCCAGATGCGAAACACCAGGGAGAGAAGGAGGGCGGCGCACCCCAGCCGGAACAGGGTCGTGCCTGCGGCTCCGAGCAGGGGAAACAGGGATTTGGCCAGGGAGGCGCCGAGGGTGATCGACAGCATGGCGAGCAGGACGGCCAGAAGAGAGGAGAGGGTATTGGGATTGGGTTGCATGGTATTGATACCGAGCAGGACGATGGGCAGTAAAATATATCTGGAGACTTGGGTAAAACCGGTCTAATACTGGCCTTGTGCGATAATTTTTATCTAATGAACCCCATGACCGACAAATTTGATCTGCTCATCCTCGCCGAGCTGCAACAGGATGCCCGTCTGCCCACGCCGGAGCTGGCCCACAGGGTCGGTCTTTCCGCCCCAGCCTGCTACCGCCGCGTCCGCGCCTTGCGGGAGTCCGGTCTCATCGAGCGGGAAGTGGCGCTGGTGGCACCGTCCACCATGGGCTGGCCCATCACCATGCTGGTGCTGGTGACCCTGGAGCGGGATCATGGCCGCATCGTCGATGAGATGATCGCCAGCCTGCAGCGGGAACCCGAGGTGATGGATCTCTGGTATGTGACGGGGGAGCAGGACTTCGTGCTGCAAGTGGCCGCCAGGGACATGCAAAGTTACGAGCAGTTCACCCGTCGGGTGCTCCATGCCAGGGATCAGGTACGCAGTTTCAAGACTCTGGTGGTCATGGGACAGCACAAGCGTTGCGGCGCCCTGCTGCCCGGGTAAAGAGGGGGTTGCGCCGAAGCCTTGCCGGCATTGCGGGAGCGCCGTCAGGGAAACGAACAGGGGCAGGTACGGCCTGCCCCTTCTGTGTCAGCCAGGTTCTCCGGGCGCCAGCTCCTCTGCCGTCATGGGGCGCAAGACCCGGCAGGGATTGCCGACCGCCACCACGCCTGCCGGAATGTCTCTGGTGACAACGGACCCCGCCCCGATGACGCTGTTGTCCCCTATGGTGACGCCCGGGCAGATGACGACGCTGCCCCCAATCCAGACGTTGTTGCCGATACGCACCGGCTTGCCGAACTCCACCCCCTTGATGCGCGGCGCTACCGCCACCGGGTGGGTAGCGGTGTAGATCTGCACTCCGGGGGCCAGCAGCACGTTGTCGCCTATGTGTACCTCGCACACATCCAGGATGGTGCAGTTGAAATTGGCGTAGAAATTCTCGCCGACAAAGATGTTGGCGCCATAGTCGCAGAAGAAGGGGGGCGTGATGAAACAGCGTTCTGCGCGGCCACCCAGCAGGCGGGTGAGGCGCTCATCCCAGCCAGGGGCATCGGTTCGCTCCCGGTTCAGTTCTCCCAGCAGGGCGCGGCACTGCTCCCGCGCAGCCCGCAGTTCGGGGTCCCCTGCATCATAGGGCGCTCCCGCCACCATCTTTTGCCACTCGGGGCCACGCACGGCGGGCCGCTGCACTGTTGTTGCGTCAGTCATCACTGCTCCATCAGCCAGATCAGGGATTCGTAAGGGCGCAGCTTGCAGGATTGCGGGCGGGCCGGGCTATCCGGGTAGTTGCCAAGCAGCAGTCGCCCCTCCCCGCTTTGCAGCTCGGCAGGCAAGGCAAACTCCACCGGCTCGCCGTAGAAGTTGCTCACCACCAGCAGGGTCTGACCGTGGGCGCGGCGGGCATAGGCCCAGATCTGCGGGTGCCCGGTCAGCAGCTCCTGATAATCCCCCTGAGTGAAGATGGGGTGCGCCTTGCGAAGGGCGATGAGATCCCGATAGTACCAGAACACCGAGTGCTGGTCGGCGAGCGCCGCCTCGGCGTTGATCTCGGGGTAGTTGGCGGCTGGCTTGAGCCAGGGCATCCCGCTGGTGAAACCGGCGTTGGGGGCGGCACTCCACTGCATCGGGGTGCGCGAGTTGTCCCGGGACTTGGCGCCGAGAATGGCGAGGATCTCGGCCTCGCTCATCCCTTCAGCCTGCTTGATGGCGAAGATGTTGCGGCTCTCCACATCCTGATAGTCGTCGATGTGCTGATAGCCGGGGTTGGTCATGCCGATCTCCTCCCCCTGATAGATGTAGGGGGTGCCTTGCAGGCCGTGCAGCGTGCTGGCCAGCATTTTGGCGGCGACCACCCTATGCTCGCCCTCATCGCCGAAACGGGAGACGATGCGCGGCTGATCGTGGTTGCACCAGAAGAGCGCCGACCACCCCTTGCCATGCATACCGCTCTGCCAGTGGTTGAAGATGCGCTTGAGTTCGAGGAAATCGAACGGGGCCTTGGTCCACTTGTCGCCGCCCGGGTAATCCACCTTGAGGTGATGGAAGTTGAACACCATGGAGAGCTCGGAACCATCCAGCGCGCCATAGCGCTGGCAGTGTTCCAGGCTGGTGGAAGACATCTCGCCCACCGTCATGGCCCCCACGGGGGCGAAGACGTCGCGGCTCACATCCTGCAAAAATTCGTGGATGCGCGGCCCGTCGGTGTAGAAGCGGCGGCCATCCCCCACCTCGTCGTCAGGGAACGCCTGATTCTTGGAGATGAGGTTGATAACGTCGAGGCGGAAACCGTCCACCCCCTTCTTGGCCCAGAAGTGGATGATGTTTTTCACCTCGGCACGCACCGCCGGATTTTCCCAGTTGAGATCCGCCTGCTCGCGGGCAAACAGATGCAGGTAGTACTGGCCGGTGGGCTCATCCAGCTCCCAGGCGCTGCCACCAAACTTGGATTGCCAGTTGTTGGGCACGCCGCCATCCACCGGATCGCGCCAGATGTAGTAGTCGCGATAGGGGCTGTTTTTATCCCCCAGCGCCGACTTGAACCAGGCGTGCTCGGTGGAGGTGTGATTCACCACTATGTCCATCACGATGCGGATGCCGCGCGCATGGGCGGCGCCCAGCAGGGCCTCGAAGTCGGTCATGGTGCCGTAGGCGGGATCTATGTTGAGGTAATCGGCGATGTCGTAGCCGTTGTCCACCTGGGGGGAGACGTAGACCGGGGTCAGCCAGAGGGCATCGACGCCGAGGGTCTTGAGGTAGTCGAGGCGGGCCATGATCCCCTTGAGATCACCGGTGCCACGGGCGCCGGAATCCTGAAAGCTCTTGGGGTAGATCTGGTAAATCACGGCGCTTTGCCACCAGGGTGTCTGTGTCATGGTTGGTTCGCTCATTGGTTGAAACCGGATTAGTTGGAACAGGGCAACGATAAAGGGCGGAGCCAGGGCTCCGCCGAGGTTGTGTGGATCAGGCCGTGGCCAGATCCAGCTTGCCGGCAGCCTGCTGGCGCTTGTAGACCAGCAGGGTCAGCAGGGCGGGGACCACGATGGCCACCAGCATGGCGATGGCGTAGATGCCCCAGTATTGCGGCTGGATGGAGAGGATGCCCGGCAGGCCGCCCACCCCGATGCCGTTGGCCATCACCCCGGCGAAGCCGCAGATGAGAGCCGCACAGCTTGAGCCCACCATGGCGCACAGCATGGGGAACTTGTACTTGAGGTTGATGCCGTACATGGCCGGCTCGGTCACCCCGAGATAGGCGGAGATGGCGGCCGGGACCGAGATCTCCCGCTCGTTCTCCTTGCGGCTGATCAGGATGATGCCGACGACCGCAGACGCCTGGGCGATGTTGGAGAGGGCGATCAGCGGCCAGATGGGGGTGCCGCCCATGCTCTGCATCAGTTGCAGGTCCACCGCGTTGGTGGTGTGGTGGATGCCGGTGATGACCAGGGGCGCATAGAGGAAGCCGAACAGGGCGGCGCCGATGGGGGCAAACGAACCCGTCATGGCCGCCTTGGCGGCAAAGCCGACGCCGTCACCAATCCAGCGGCCGAACGGACCGATCAGGGCGTGTGCCACGATCACCGCCAGCAGCAGGGAGATGAAGGGCACAATCACCAGGTAGAGATAGGCCGGGATGATGCGCTTGAGGCTGGTCTCCACCCAGGCGAGGAAGACACCCGCCAGCAGGGCCGGAATGACCTGGGCCTGATACCCCACCTTCTGGATGACGAAGAGGCCGAAGTCCCACACTTCCGGGGTCTGCTGGCCGATGCCATAGGCGTTCATCAGTTGCGGCGACACCAGCGTGATACCCAGCACGATGCCGAGGATCTCGGAGCCGCCCATCTTCTTCACCGCAGACCAGCAGACACCCACCGGCAGGAAGTGGAAGATGGCTTCACCCAGCAGCCAGAGGAAGGCGTGCACCTGGGCCCAGAACTGGCTGATCTCGGTGAGGGTGTGGGTGCCGTCGTCGAACATCTTGATGTCGCCGATGACGTTGCGAAAGCCCAGGATCAAACCACCGGTGATGATGGCGGGCAGCAGGGGGACGAAGATCTCGGCCAGGTGGGAGATGCCGCGCTCCAACGGGTTCATGTTGTGGCGGGCGGCCTGCTTGGCGGCCTCCTTGCTGCCACCGCTCACGCCGATCTCCTGGGTGAGCGCCTTGTACCACTGATCCACCTCGTTGCCGATCACCACCTGGAACTGGCCGCCCTGGGTGAAGCTTCCCTTCACCGAAGGGATGGTCTCGATGGCCTTGGGGTCGGCCTTGGCCGGATCGGCCAGCACGAACCTGAGCCGGGTCAGGCAGTGGCTGACAGTGGTGATGTTCTCTTTGCCGCCGATCCGCTCGATCAGCTGCGCCAGATGCTGTGTGTTGACTTTTGACATGAGCCTTCCCTCTGTGACTCCATGAATAATGGTCGTGTCTTTACCGGCTGGCCAAGGACCGCCCGTTTATTGGTATCGTTCCCAATCAGCATTAAGCCAGTGGTTGGCATCGGCAATGGGAACGTTCCCAATTCGTGGCGCTGGTCACAAAAAGCGCAAAACGCCGGGAATGGAGGAAAAGATAGACTACAGGGGCTGACAGGGGGCGATGGTTGCTCTGGGGGGCTGCCCCTCTTCAATCTGGTCGAGCAGCTGTCTGGCGGCCAGGATGCCGGCGTCCTTGTAGCCGAAATCCAGGCTGAGGGTGTTGGCAAAGAGGAAAGTCAGCATGGGATTGCTGCCAAGGCCGCTCACCAGGATGTCGGTGCGACCCTGCTCCTGCAGGTATTTGGCGGCGCCGATGGCCAGGGTGTCGCTGGCGCAGACCATGGCCTGGGTGGTGGGGGTGAGCAGCTCGGCCGCGAGCCGATAGCCGCTTTGCAGACCGAGATCCCCGAGGGCGCTGCGGGGCGTGCGCCCCTGTTCCCGACAGTAGTCGAGGTAAGCCTGATGCCGACGCAGCCCAGTGGTGAGATCGCTGCGCTCCACCCCGAGATAGGCGACCTCGGTCAGGCCACGCTCCCCGAGGTGGGCGAGCACGGCGCGCACCGCCCCGTCATCGTCGAAGCAGACCGACGAGAAGCCGGGGCGCTCGCGGGCCATCAGCACCAGTTTCTCCCTGAGCGACGCCATGGCGGCATAGTCCAGATCGTTGAAGGCAAACAGGATGATGCCGTCCACCCCGCGCCGCTCCAGCACCGCCAGGTGCTCGCTCACCTTGGCGGGGGAGAACTTGCTCTCCATCAGCACAGCGTCGTAGCCACGCTGGTAGAGGGTCTCCAGCATGCCGCGCACCGCCTGGTTCTCGGAGCTGGAGTCGAGGCGCGACACCACGATGCCGACCACCTGCTGGCTCTGGCTGCGCATGGCCCGCGCCGATTTGCTCGGGACGAAACCGTGCTGGGCGATCACCGATTCGACCCTGGCCCTGGTCTGGGCATTGACCTTGGGATCCTGATTGAGCACCCGGGAGACGGTCGACTTGCCGACCCCGCTGAGGCGAGCGATATCGAGGATGGTCAGTTTCTTTTCCATGGGGGATCCGTGACAGGGGAGGGCGACAATCGGGATGCAGACATTGTTGTGATTAACTCCTGTGAATACAAGCCCATGGCGTTAGAATGCCCTTTCCCAGGCGACTTTCTTCGCCGTTGCACAGGACGCGCATCATGTATCTGTTGGCAAGTCTGCACTTCTCTCTCTCCATCACGGGCCCCATCTGTCTGGTGCTGGTACTCGGCATCTGGCTCAAGCGGCTGGGTCTCTTGCCCGACAGCTTCGTCGAGTCCGCCTCCCGTCTGGTGTTCCAGGTCACCCTGCCAGCTCTCTTGTTCCTGAGCATGGTGCGTACCGATTTTTCCACCATGCCGAGCCCCTGGCTCATCCTCTATGGCCTTCTCGGTACCCTCGCCGGTTTCCTGGTGCTGGAGGTGCTGGCGGCCCGTTTCATCAGCGAGCAGAAATTGCGGGGCATCTTCGTGCAGGGCAGCTTTCGCGGCAACATGGGGATCATGGGGCTGGCCTATGTGCAAAACGCCTACGGCCCGGAGGGGATAGGGGCCGCCGCCCTGCTGGTGGGCTCCATCACAGTGCTCTACAACGTGCTCGCTGTGATCACCCTGACCCGCAGCCTGGGGGGCGGAAAGGGGCTCGCCCCCATACTCAAGGGGATCGTCAAAAACCCCCTCATCATCGCCATTCTGGCGGCCCTGCCCTTCGGTCTGCTCGGCATCGAACTGCCCCAGCTGGTCATCACCACGGGCAACTATTTCGCCAACATGACCCTGCCGCTGGCCCTGCTGTGCACCGGCGCCAGCCTCAACCTCAAGGCCCTGCGCGGCGGCGCCATGCTGACCGGCTGGGCCATGGTCAACCGGTTGTGCTGCATCCCCGTGCTGCTGGTGCTGGGGGCCTGGGCGCTCGGCTTCAGCCCGCAGGCCCTCGGCATCCTGTTTCTCATCAGCTCAACCCCCACCGCCGCCGCCAGCTATGTGATGACCCGCGCCATGGGCGGTGACAGTGCCCTCGCGGCCAACATCATCGCCACCACCACCCTGGGCTCGCTCGTCACCACCAGCCTGGGGGCCGCCCTGATGAACTACCTGGGACTGATGGGGTGATGGGGCGCCGCCATGATGCACGACCCGGGGTTGACGGGATCGGCATTCACCCTTGACCTTGCCGGAGGCGGCAGCTTTAGGCTGATGTCACATCGACAGAGGAGAGAGCCCATGACCATCGAACTCACCGTTACCGGCATGTCCTGCGGCGGTTGCGCTGCCAGCCTGCAAAAGGCCCTGATGGCTCAGCCGTCAGTTCGCACCGCCACGGTCGACTTTGCCAGCCGCAAGGCCGTCATCGAGAGCGAGCTGAGCAAAGCCGAGTTGATCGCCCTGATCGAGGCGAGAGGCTTTCAGGCAGAGTGAATTATCACTTAATTGGTATAAATCAGACTAATATTCTGTTTACTTCTTTTTATTGGTGGGAATGATCACTTAAATCCCATTTAAAAAGAATAAAAATGCTGCAATTCCCTCATCCAAAAGGATTGCAGCATGACCCTTCCCATTCGCAAGACCCTGATCGCCGCCGTACTCGGCCTGACCTTCTCCCCCATGGCCATGGCGCTGCCCAGCGTGCACATTCTAGCCACCGGCGGCACCATCGCCGGGGCGGGCCAGTCTGCCACACAGTCCAACTACGAGGCCGGCAAGGTGGCCATCGAGACGCTGATCGCCGCCGTGCCCGAGATGAAAAACGTGGCCGACGTGCAGGGTGAGCAGGTGGTCAAGATCGGCTCCCAGGACATGAACGACGAGGTGTGGCTCACGCTCGCCAAGCGGGTCAACGCGCTGCTGGCCAGGGATGACGTGGACGGCATCGTCATCACCCACGGCACCGACACCATGGAGGAGACCGCCTACTTCCTCAATCTGACCGTCAAGAGCGACAAGCCGGTGGTGCTGGTGGGCGCCATGCGCCCCTCCACCGCCATGAGCGCCGACGGCCCCATGAACCTCTACAACGCCGTGGTGACTGCCTCTGACCCCGCCTCCAAGGGGCGTGGCGTCATGGTGGCGATGAACGACACCGTGCTGGATGCCCGCGACGTCACCAAGACCAACACCACAGGAGTGCAGACCTTCGCCTCCCCCAACTTCGGCCCGCTCGGCTACATCCACAACGGCAAGATCGACTACCAGCGCAGCCCGGCCCGCCAGCACACCAGCAAGACCCCGTTCGACGTGAGCAAGCTCGACAAGTTGCCCCAGGTCGGCATCGTCTACAGCTACGCCAACGCCTCGGACCTGCCGGCCAAGGCCCTGGTGGATGCCAAGTTTGACGGCATCGTCAGTGCCGGGGTGGGCAACGGCAACCTCTACCACACCCTGTTCGACACCCTGGCCAAGGCGAGCAAGTACGGCTTCGTCGCCGCCGAGACCCTCAACCCGCAGAAAGCGCGGGTGCTGCTGATGCTCGCCCTGACCCAGAGCAAGGATCCGGCCCAGATCCAGCGCTGGTTCCAGCAGTTCTAAGACCTCGGCTCGGTCTGATTGACACTACCCCGTGAGATGAAGGGCAGGATGGGATCCTGCCCTTTCTTGTTGCGCCAGAGGCAGAGGCCGGCCCTCAGCTCATCATCAGCCAGCCGCAGAAACTCAGGTAAACCAGCCCCACCAGGGCGAGCCTGCCCGCCGTCATCCGCTCCCGACTGAACCCCCTCCACAGCAGCGCGACTGCCAGCAGCGTCACCAGGGAGGAGGCCATCATGGTGCTATCCAGCAGCCAGGGGGTGAACAGCAGGCAGAACGCCTTGGGAATGGTGCCCTGGATCATCATGGCCCCCGAGATATTGGCCAGTGCCAGCCGGTGTTTGCCCTGCCGCACCCAGATGAGCACGTTCATCAGCTCGGGCATTTCGGTGGCCACCGGGCTCAGCAACAGGGCGGCCACTACCGGCGAGAGGCCGAACAGCTCGCCCATGTTCTCCAGCTGGTGAACGAACAGCTGGGCCGCCAGCGCCACCACACCGAGCGCCACCAGGGTTTGCAGCAGCACCTTGCCGAGCGCCGGGATCCTGGCGTGCGGATCCAGCTTGAGGGGGGAGGGCAATTCCGCATCGTGGCTGTCGGTCTGTTTCAGCTCACGTCGCACATAGAGGAGGTACATCAGCACGAACAGGGGGGCCAGCCAGGTTTTACCGGTGAAGGCCACCATGCCAAGCAGCACGGCCAACAGGAAGATGCCGGCAAACCAGGCCTGATCGCGGCCTATCTCCCGCTGCACCTCGCCATTGATGGCTCTGTGCTCCCGGCTCATGCACAGCAGCAGGGTCACGCCGACGGCAGCATAGCCTATGGTAGCCAGCACCAGCGGGCCGCCGAGGGCCGCACCTATGCCTATCAGCTGCTGGGCGGGGGCATCCCCCATCAGCAGCGCGGTCAGGGTGACGATGCATTCGGGCAGGGCCGTGCCGAGGGCAGCCAGCAGAGAACCGGTTGCACTTTGGGACAGTTTGAAATGATGGCCGGTCCATTCGATGCCGTTGACGAAGTATTCGCAGGTCAGATAGATGGTGATGGCAGAGATCAGAAATAACAGCAGGGTGATCAGCATGATGAGTAACCGCCAGGCGAGCAGAACAACCGATGGACCCGATACGGCTCGCCCGGCTGGCGTGCATATCGAGGCCAAAGGTCTTGCAGGACGATAGGTGCTATCGCCGCCCATGCCATGGATCTGTGGATCCAAGAGTGTTGACATGGGCCCTGCCCGGATTTCGGGCGGGTTGCTACTCCCCAGTGACAGTGCGGGCTTTTTACCAAGTGGCTCGGTGAGGGGCAAGGCCAACAGGGGATGATCCGCGCGACAAGTTGTAAAAGGATGTGACAACCCCTCGACTCTCCCGTCCGGGATCCTGATCTTTTTACGGGGATCCTTGTGCTGGCACAGCGATTGCTATGAGTTGGCTACTGTCCACATTGACTTGGGAAGGGTGAACGATGAAACGGTGGATCCAACATTTTTACCAGCTTAATCGCCTCAACTGGCTGATGGTCTGGCTGCTGCTCTGCTGCAGCATCATCCTGCTGTTTCCGGCCGGATTGATGAAAGGCGCCGTGAGCCAGTGGGCCACGGCTCATGCGGCCTGGCTTGGGGTCGGCATGTTGATCGCCATCTCCTATTTCTGCAGTCAGGGCTTCCTGATCGCCTGGGAGTGGGCCTGTGACGAGTGGCAGTCCCGCCGCCAGCAGGATCAACTGGCCCAGATGATTGGCTTCCTCGACTTCAACGAGAAGGCGGTGCTGCGGGAGTTCGTACTGCAACGGAAAAGCGTCATAAACCTGCCGATCACCGAACCCGCCGTCAAAAACCTGATGGATGCCGGCGTGCTCACCTACGCCTACGGCAAGCCGGCGCGAGAGAAGGAGGACGAGAACCAGATCCGTGCCCTGATGATCGCCCTGCCGGCGCGCCCTCTGCTGACCTACAAGGTTCTGGGACTGTCGCGGGGCAAGATGAGCGACGAGCAGGTGGAGCAGATCATGAATGCCAGGCCCAAATTCGCGCAGAAAAGCCTCCAGCGCTGACCTTCTCCCCCCATGAAAGAAAAGAGCCGGACATCTGTTCCGGCTCTTTGCTGTCTGGCGTTGCTTATTCGGTTCTCATGTACAGAACCTTAAGCGGCAAGCGAATTAATAATACCGTCTAACGTGTTGTTTTGCTTGGATTTTCTCTGCC
>NZ_JAPDBZ010000026.1:0-39640 GCF_027705505.1 Aeromonas sp. QDB56 | reverse complement strand
TCATGCCTCCCTCATTTTTTAGCCCTGATACTACGTGGACTGGAACTCAAATTCTCTTAAGTGAACAGCATTGCGGCCCGGCGCCGGGGTTTTTATTGGAACGCGCAAGCAATAAAAAGCCCCGGCAGGCGCCGGGGCTGGGAAAGGGGTCGGGTCAGTTGACCGAAATGGCGCGGGCGTCGATGAAGAAGCGGGCGTGGCCGTGGTCATCCACCCTTATCTGGGCGAGCAGGCGATCCTTTCGCTTGAACTCCCATCCTGTCTTGATCCGGGTCAGCGCGGGGCTGGCGGCACCGACCACGTTCAGATACTCATGAAACAGGCTGTAGCTTCCAATCTCGGTCAGCATCTTTTCCATTTGCATATCTCCTCAAGTGATGGGGTCAGCACATGCCACGCTAGCGGCAACCTTCTGAACCCTGCCTGTACAAAAACCAGACTACCCCATCAAGATGAAGGCAATATGATCAGGCGCAAGATCAGGAGGGATTTGCACGAAAAATGACACCGTTTTCAATCAGGGCTGGCGCGGCACGGCGAGATGATCGAGGGCGGTAGATCCGGCATGGGTCGGCAAGGCGGCAGCGGGTTGTTCCATCACCTGGCCATGGAAGACGGGATCCTGCGCCACCTCCTTGACGCCGTTGATGCAGAACTGCATACCCATGCACACCAGCAGGAAACCCATGATGCGGGTCATGGCGTCGATGCCGGTGGCTCCCAGGATCTTGCACACGGGATCTGCCAGCTTGAGCACACCCCAGCTGATCAGGCTCATCAGGGCGAAGGCGGTGACCATGGCGGCATAGATGACGACGCGATCGGCCTCGGCCGGCAGCTCGGCGATCTGGGCCGCGCCGCTGATCACCAGCGCCATGGTGCCGGGTCCGCACATGCTGGGCATGGTCAGGGGCACGAAGGCGATATTCTGGTTGGCCTCGACCCCGGCAGACTGGTTTGGCGAGGGGAACAGCATGCGAAAGCCGATGAAGGCGATGATGAGGCCACCGGCCAGGCGCAGGCCGGGAATGGAGATCCCGAACAGATCCAGGATGGAGGATCCGATGAAGAAGCTGACGCACAGGGTGGCGAACAGATAGAGGGCGGCCATGTTGATCTGGCGGCGAATGTGCTCGCGGGACATGCCCTTGCTCAGTCCCAGCAGCAGGGTGGCCGTGGTGGGCGGGTTGACCATGGGCAGCAGGGCCAGCAAGGCGAGAAAGATGACCTGGAAGAACATAGTGGACCTCGGGCAGGTGGACGGATTGGGGTGAGCTGGCAGGTCCGCAGCGGACCGCCACCCGGTCGATGATATCCGCAAAGAACAAGCCCCGACAGTGCGGGGCTTGCTTGGGAAGGATCAGGCGGCCTGCGGGGTTGCCTGGCGTTGGCCGCGCAGCCAGAGCCAGATGCCGAGCACGAAACCGAGGGCGGCCAGGCTGGCCACATAGTGGGAGGGGGCCAGCACGTCCTCCTTCATCCAGAGGGTGACCAGCATGGGGGTGAGGCCGCCGAAGATGGCGTAGGCCACGTTGTAGGAGAACGACAGCCCGGAGAAGCGCACCACCGGCGGGAAGGCATTGACCATGACGTAGGGCACGGCGCCGACGATCCCCACCGCAAAGCCCGCCAGCATGTAGAGGGGCACCAGCTGATCCGTGCCGGCTACCAGGCTGTGGTAGAAGGTATAAGTGGCGCCGGCCAGCAGCAGGGAGCCCAGGATGAAGGTAGGGCCGCTGCCGATGGCATCGATCAGGCGACCATAGACGATGCAGCCCAGGGTGAGGGCGACGATGGCCAGGGAGTTGGCGGTCAGGGCATCGGCCGGGCTGATGCCGTGCACCTTCTGCAGATAGGTCGGGGTCATCAGGATCACCACCACGATGCCGGCGGAGAGCAGCCAGGTCAGCAGCATGGAGACGACGACGCTGCCCTTGTGTTCACGCAGCACCGTCTTGAGGGGCAGCTCCTCGGCCAGGGACTTGTTGGCCTGCATCTCGGCGAAGACCGGGGTTTCGTGCAGCCAGCGGCGCAGGTACATGGCGACGATGCCGAACACGCCGCCGAGCACGAAGGCCAGACGCCAGCCCCAGTCGCTCACATCGCCCGGGCTCATGCCACGGTTGATGGCGGTCGCCACCAGGGAGCCGAGCAGGATGCCGGCGGTCAGCCCCGCGGTGAGGGTGCCGCAGGCGACACCGACCCGGCGGGCGGGCACGTGCTCGGCCACGAAGACCCAGGCACCGGGGACTTCCCCGCCGATGGCGGCCCCTTGCAGGATCCGCAGCAGCAGCAACAGCAGGGGGGCGGCGATGCCGAGCACGGCGTAGGTGGGCAGCAGGCCGATCAGCAAGGTCGGCAAGGCCATCAGGATGATGCTGAGGGTGAACATCCGCTTGCGGCCGATGAGATCGCCAAAGTGGGCCATGATGATGCCCCCCAGGGGACGAGCCAGGTAGCCGGCGGCGAAGATGCCGAAGGTCTGGAACTGGCGCAGCCACTCGGGAATGTCGGCCGGGAAGAAGAGCTCGCCGATGACCACGGCGAAGAAGACGAAGATGATGAAGTCGTAGAATTCGAGGGCGCCGCCCAGCGCCGCCAGGCTCAGGGTTTTGTAATCCTGTCGATTGAGGGGGCGACCGTGGTCGTGCGATGTGCTGACTTTACTCATATCCTTATGTTTCCCATCGTTTTTTTAGTTATTCTCCCCGGTGTGCTGCGGGGATACGCTCACCCACGAGGGTATGCTTTTGTGTCCCGCAATGTAAATCGCACAATTCGCAACACTGTCTTGCAGCACGGTGCGGCAAGTAGCTGGAGAGATCATGACGAAGAAAAAGGTACTGCTCTCCTGGAGCAGCGGAAAAGACAGCGCCTGGGCCTTGCATCGCCTGCGCCAGGATCCGGCCATCGAGGTGGTGGGGTTGTTCACCACCCTCAACCAGGCGTTCGAGCGGGTGGCCATGCACGGGGTGCGCAAGCAGTTGCTGCTGGCACAGGCTGAGTGTGTGGGCTTGCCGCTGACCACCATCGACCTGCCCTGGCCCTGCAGCAACGAGGAGTATGGGCGCATCATGACGGGCTTCATCGCCGATGTGCAGGCCAAGGACATTTACCACATGGCGTTCGGGGATCTCTTTCTTGAGGATGTGCGCGCCTATCGGGAGCGGCAACTGGCGGGGACCGGCATCACGCCGCTCTTCCCGCTCTGGGGCAGCGACACGACCGAGCTGGCGCAGGCGATGATCGACGCCGGGCTCAAGGCCAGGGTCTGTACCCTGGATCCGGGCAAGCTGGACGCCGGGTTAGGTGGTCATGAATTCGGCCCGGCCTTGCTGGCTGCCCTGCCCGCCGGGGTGGATCCCTGCGGCGAGAACGGGGAGTTCCACACCCTGGCCTGGGACGGCCCCATGTTCCTGCATCCCTTGCCCATCCGGGTGGGGGAGACGGTGCTGCGGGACGGCTTCGTCTTCACCGATCTGCTGCCCGCCACCGCCTAGTCGCGATTGGACTCCCGCTCGCCCTTGTCGTCGTTGTAACGCAGGGCGATCTCGTGGAACTGCTGGTGGATGCGGGCAAAGGCGTCCGTGATGTCGGGGTCGAAGTGATTGCCTCGTCCCGCCAGTATGATCGGCACCACCTCCTGGTGGGACATGGCAGCCTTGTAGCAGCGCTTGCTGATGAGGGCGTCGTACACGTCGGCCAGCGCCATCAAGCGGGCCGAGAGCGGGATCTCGTCACCGTGCAGGCCATAGGGATAGCCGGTGCCGTCCCACTTTTCGTGGTGGTAGCAGGCGATCTCCTTGGCCAGTCGCAGAAATTCCACCTCTACCCCCAGCGCCTCCTCGGCATGGACGATGGCCTCCTTGCCGAGAATGGAGTGGTGCTTCATCTGGGCAAACTCGTCCGCATCCAGCTTGCCAGGCTTGAGCAGGATCCGGTCTGGCACGCCGACCTTGCCGATGTCGTGCAGCGGGGCCGATTTGAACAGCAGATCGATGGTCTTGGGGGTCAGCTCTGCACGAAAGCGGGCATGCTCGCAGAGGGTCTCCGCCAGCAGCCGCACATAGTGCTGGGTGCGCAGGATATGGTTGCCGGTCTCGTTGTCGCGGGTTTCGGCAAGAGAGGCGAGGGAGTGGATGGTGATGTTCTGGATCAGTTCGTTCTCCCGGGTGCGCCGCTCCACCTCCTGCTCCAGAAAGGCGTTCTGGTCGTGCAGCAGATCCCGCGCCGCTTTCAGCTCCAGGTGGTTTCTGACCCGGGCCAGCACGATGGCGGGGGTGATCGGCTTGTGGATGTAGTCGACGGCTCCCAGCGCCAGGCCGTGCGCCTCCGCACTCTCCTCCACCTTGGCGGTCAGGAAGATCACCGGGATCTCCCGCACCTGCGGCATCTCCTGCAGCGCCTGCATTACCTGATAGCCGTCCATCTGGGGCATCACCACGTCGAGCAGGATCAGATCCACCCGGGTGCCGGCCGAGAGGATCTCCAGTGCCCGCTGGCCGCTGATGGCGACCTTGACCCGGTAGTGGGGGCTGAGCAGGGCGCTGAGCAGGGAGAGGTTCTCCGGTGTGTCATCGACCACCAGCAGGGTGGGTTTGGTATCGGGATCCAGCAAGTTGAGCATGATGGCGCCTCACTCTTGGTTGAACAGATCGGGTTTGAGGGCCCGGACTTGTTGCAGATATGCCAGGGCATCGGCGAAGCGAAAACGGGTCATGGCATCGTGCATGGCCGGTGCTGCCTCGCCCAGCAGGGGAGCGAGCCTGGCCTGATTGCGCTGGAACAGGATGAAGGCTTCCGCATCGTCTTCCAGCAGCAGCCCGGTCAGCTGGTGCAGCAGGGGGGCCAGCTCGGCGGGGGTAGCCTCCGGCAAGCCGGGGGTGGCAGGGGCCGGCAGCAGAGTCAGCAGGCTGGCGGCCAGTTGCTGCTGCTGTTGCAGCCCCAGCTCGGCCAGCGGCAGCAGGCTGGTGGCATCGTCTCCCCGGGCGAGGGCGCTCTCCAGCCGGGCCGAGACATCCTGCAGCGACCCGGCCCCCAGCGTTGCGGCTATGCCCTTGAGGGTATGGGCCTGTCGATGCGCTTCTTCCCGGTCATTCGCCTGCAGGGCGGCCAGCAGGGTTTCCATCGGCTGACTCCCCTGGCGGGCGAAACGTTGCAGCAGATCCCGATACCACTCCCAGTTATGCATCAATCGTTGCAGGGCTGGCTCGGCGTTGAGCCCGAACGCCTGCAGCTGTGGCAGCAAGGCGGTGGCGGGTGATGCGTGTGAGGCAGTGAGCGTGCTGTTGACCTCGCGGCTGAAGGAGGTTGCCCAGCGCTGCAGGGCCGCATACAGCCTGTCGGGGTCGATGGGCTTGGCAATGTGATCGTCCATCCCGGCAGCGAGGCAGCGTTCGCGGTCACCGGCCATGACGTTGGCCGTCATCGCCAGGATCGGGGTGTGTTGCCCGATGCCTTCCCGCTCGCGCAACAGCCGGGTGGCGGCCAGGCCATCCATCACCGGCATTTGCATGTCCATCAGGATCAGGTCGTAGTGGGTCTGGGCCACCATCTCCAGCGCGATGGCACCATTGCCGGCGATGCTGACATCGGCACCGATCGCCCGCAGCAGCTCCAGCGCGACTTGCTGATTGAGCTCGTTGTCTTCCGCCAGCAGGATCCTGAGTCCGTCGAAGCGGTAGCGATGGGCCACCTGCGGTGGTTTGAAGGTGAGTGAACTGGTTTGCTGGCCAAACAGGCCGATGACGGTATCGAACAGCACGGAGGCGCATACGGGCTTGACCAGCACCCGATCAAAGCCGGCGGCATCGGCCTGGCGAAAGACCTCTTCCCGTCCGTAGCCGGTCACCATGACCCGATAGGGACGCGGGCCCATGCCGCGGGCGATGAGGCGGCGACCGGTCTCGATGCCATCCAGCCCCGGCATGTGCCAGTCCAGCAATACCACTTCGTAAGGCTGTCCCTCCTGCTCGGCGCCGGCGATCATCTGTAGTGCCTGCTGGCCCGACTCGGCGGTGTCCACCACAAAGCTCATGCTGCGCAGCAGGGCGGCCATGATGGTGCGGGCGCTGGCACTGTCGTCGGCCACCAGCATGCGGCGCCCGCGCAGATCCAGGCTCGGCAGATAGCGGGATCTGCGCCTGCCCCTACCGAGTCGGGCGGTAAACCAGAAGGTGCTGCCCTGGCCTGGTTCGCTCTGTACCCCCACCTCGCCACCCATCAGCTCGGCCAGTTTGCGGGAGATGGCGAGGCCGAGGCCGGTGCCGCCGTACTTGCGGGTGGTGGAGCTGTCCGCCTGCTGGAAGGACTGGAACAGCCGCTGCTGCTGCTCCTGGCTCATGCCGATCCCGGTGTCCTGTACCGAGCAGTGCAGCAACACCTCCTGGGGTTGTTTCTCCAGGCAGCTGACCTTGACCAGGATCTCCCCCTGCTCGGTGAACTTGACCGCGTTGTTGGCGTAGTTGATCAGGATCTGGCCGAGGCGAAGGGGATCGCCATAGAGCAGGGTGTCGAGCTGGTGATCGACCTCGAACAGCAACTCTATGCCCTTGGCTTCCGCCTTTTCGCCCACCAGGGTGGCCAGATTCTCCAGTACATGGTCGAGATCGAATTCGATCCGCTCCAGATCCAGCTTGCCGGCCTCGATCTTGGAGAAGTCGAGGATGTCGTTGATGATGCCGAGCAGATGCTGGGCCGAACGCTGGATCTTGCTGACATAGTCGAACTGCTGCGGATCGAGCCGGGTCTGCAGGGCGAGATGGGACATGCCGAGGATGGCGTTCATGGGGGTGCGGATCTCGTGGCTCATGTTGGCGAGAAAATCGCTCTTGGCCCGGGTTGCGCCCTCCGCCAGCTCATAGGCCACTTCCAGCTCCTGGTTCTTGGCCTGCATCACCGCAAACAGCTCGTCCCGGGTCGGTTCTGCGAACTGCTGCTGCATCTGTTGCAGCAGCAGTTCATCGGGCCCGCGGGGCAGGCGGTAGACCAGGGCGATGGCGTTGTCCGCGTGCGCGACCAATCGGATGCCACATGAATGGCGGCCGTCCGGCTCGGGGGGGATGGGGGCGTCAGCGGAGAGCGAGAGCCACAACTCCTGTGTGCTAGGCTCCAGCCACAACTGCAGTTGCAGCGGCTCTGTGTTCGCCACCAGCTGGCGTACCAGCTCGGAGGTGGCGCCCGCCAGCGGTGCCACGAAGGTGGGACTTCCGTCGAGGCAGGTGAGTACCTGGATCACCTTGCGCCGGGCGGTGAGTGCCGCCGCCGGGCCTGACAGCAGGGTTTCGCCGATCAGTTGCCGCATCTAGTCCTCCTTTCCTGCCAGCACGCGCAGCACGATGCAGCTGGCATCGTCGGTGCTGCGGCCACTGTGGGCGATCACCTGGCGTGCCAGCTGGGCGGGCTCGGCGGCCAGATCCAGCGCACCGTCGCGCAGGTTGAGGGATTCGCTGATACCGTCCGAATAGAGCATCACCACGTCCCCCGCGACGAGTGGCTGGCGCTGCAGCAAAGGGGTGGGGAAACGCTCCCCAAGCACCCCGTCGCGGGAGATGCCGCGCCAGGGTTCGTGGCCGCGCAGGCAGATGCGGGTATTGCCGATGCCGGCATAGCTCAGCTCACCCCGTTCGCCGTTGACCAGGGCCACGCCGGCGGCGGCGCCCCGGGTACCGATGCAGTGCTGGTGCAGCAGTTGCAACAGGCGGGCCGGTTCCTGCTCGTGGGTTTGCTGCAGCGCTGCCTCCAGCACCTGTACCAGCTTGTTGGCCGAGGCACCGTGGCCGCTCACGTCGATCAGGATCAGCGATACCCCCTCCGGCCCCGGTCGGATGAAGGCCAGATCACCGGAGACCCGTTCCGGATAGCAGGGGCGGTTCTCGCTGGCCCATGCCAGTTGCAGGCCGGCGTGCAGCTGGCCTGTGCAGGCTAGGGGAGCGATTGGCCTGGATACCAGAGGGGCCGCGCCCAGCCACTTGCGGGCCTGTACCAGAGTTCCCCCTTCCGGCGGGGTGCTGATGGTGAGTTCCGACATCATGCGGCGCACGCCGGGCAGGCCTAGCCCCAGGGTGCCCGAGGTGCTGTAGTGGTCCTGCATGGCCTGATGCACATCCCCAATGCCGGGTCCCTGATCGCGGGCGATGATGTCGATGCAGGGACGCCCGCTGGGATGGTGGAGGGTGAGGGTGATCTCCCCCCGCTCGGCGTATTTCAGGATGTTGCTGCCAAGCTCGGAGACCACGGTGGAGAGCATGGCACGGTCCACCTCGGACAGGTTGGCGATGAAGGGGAGGCGGCGTACCGCCATCACCGTCAGGTGCAGGTCGATGTCGTGGCGCAGCGGGTAGCTGGCTTCTTGAAGGCTCTGTTCCAACTGCATGATGCGCTACTCCTCATCCTTGAGCGTCCTGCGAACATGGGCGAAGGCATCGTCCATGTCGAGAAAGCAGCGCAGCGGCCCGGGCTCGGCATCGGCCAGCGCCAGGAAGGCGGCGATCCCTGCATTGAGCCCAACCAGCAGACAGACGGCACCGAGCAGGCGGCACACC
This sequence comes from Aeromonas sp. QDB56, assembly GCF_027705505.1. Classification (NCBI taxonomy): domain Bacteria; kingdom Pseudomonadati; phylum Pseudomonadota; class Gammaproteobacteria; order Aeromonadales; family Aeromonadaceae; genus Aeromonas; species Aeromonas sp. QDB56. The sequence continues at coordinate 31,097 of NZ_JAPDBZ010000026.1, read as the reverse complement.
TCGGCCAGTTTGCGTACCTGCCTGAATTCGTGGTGATCGAGCAGCATGACCCCGGAGAAGTCGAGCAGTACCGCGTGCTGGCGGCCCAGCATCAGCCGCTGGGAGAGGGCCTGCATCAGTTGCTGCATGCCCTCGTCACCGAGGTCGGGGCGCATGCTGACCACGATGCAGTCGGCCACGTCGGCGATGCCCAGATCATTGTTGAGCAGCATGCATCTCTCCTGGAGGCCTAAAGGGTGGATCCGACCCGCTTGAGGGCTATCTCGAAGGCATCCCGCAGGGTCGCCGTGGTGCGGATGTCGCCGACAGAGACCCCCAGCTCCACCATGGTGCGGTCGCCTTGGTGATCTTGATCAGCTGGTTGGCGACGCCGGTATCCACGGTGGCGACTCCGGCGATGTCCAGTACGAAGACCCGGGCCCGGGTCTCGGCAATCTTGGTGAGCGACTTGTTCATCACGTCGGCGGTACGCATGGAGTCGATGATCCCCACCAGCGGCAGCAGCAGGATCCCGTCCCAGATGGGGGTGACCGGGGTCGACATCTCCTGCAGCGACTTGTGCAGCTCCTCGCGCACCCTGGCGGCCTCTTCCGCCTCCTCCATGGCGCGCTTGAGCTGGTGATGCTGTTCTACTTGGGCTGTGATGTCGGTGGCAAACTTGACGATCTTGCTGGGCTTGCCGGTGAGATCCAGCACCGGGTTGTAGGAGCCCTGGATCCAGATCTCTTCACCCTGTTTGCCGATTCGGCAGAACTCTCCCGCCAGGAATTCACCGCGGCGCAGGGTTTCCCAGAAGGTGCGATAGTCGGTCGACTGGGCGTAGTCGGGATCGACCAGCAGCCTGTGGTGCTGGCCCTTCAGCTCTTCCAGCTGATAGCCCACTGTCTCCATGAAGCGGGCATTGGCATCGAGGATGATGCCATCCAGTGAAAACTCCACCTTGCCCATGACCCGGCTCAGGGCGTTGAGCTGCCCCTCGAAGTTGGCGTTCATCTGCTTCTGTTCGGTCAGGTCCATGGTGTATTCGATGACCTGAACCAGCGCGCCCTGTTCGTCCAGCAGGGGGCTGCAACTGCCTCGCAGCCATATGTCCCGCCCCTGCCGATCCCGGCGGCGAAACTCTCCCTCCTGTGCCTGCCCCGTTCGCAGCGCCTGCCAACGGGCGGCCTCGTCGGCGGATTCTGCTGCCTCCGCGGGGAACAGCATGCTGTAGTGCTGACCCTTGAGCTCGGCCAGCTGGTATCCCATGATGGCGAGAAAGCGGGGGTTGGCATCCAGAATCAATCCGTCTGGCGCGATCTCGAGCCGGGCCATCAGCTGGTCGACGGCCTCCAGTCTGGCCTGGGATGAAGCGGGAGTGACAGTATTCGAATGGGCAGCTGCGGTGTGCACGTCCATGGCATCTCCGGTAAATGGTGCAATTGATTTGAATGCCATTAGAAGGCGTACAGCAGTTATAGCCCACCGGGGCGAGAGCGGGGGACAAGAAGTGCCGAAAGAGCCTGCTGGTAGGGGGGGCTTGGGCCTGGAGAGTTCGTCATGAACACCTTATATCGGGATTAATGTCATTATCGCCCCGCTTTGCCCTGGTTGCCGCCAGCCTGACCCTGCCCGCCGTGACAGTCGAAATCCCGACCAGCCCCGCCGGTGTCATTGCGGTGAGCCTGGCCCAGCAGGCCCCTTTCACTGGGTGTCGGTGACGCAGATTGCCAGGAGCCTGGATGGGCTGCTGCCGATGGCGGTGGGTTTCGACATCGACGACACCCTGCTCTTCTCCAGCCCGGGGGGCTATCGCGGCAAGCAGGCGTTCTCCCCCAATGGTGAGAGCTACCTGAAGAATCCGGCCTTCTGGGAGAAGATGAGCAACGGCTGGGACGCGTTCAGCGTGCCGAAAGAGGTGGGCAAGGCGCTCATCGCCATGCACTTCCCGCGCGGCGATCACATCTACTTCGTCACCGGCCGTTCGGCCAACTCCACCTACTTGCCCCTGCCGCTGGCTGGCGCATGGGAGGAGGAGGTGATCGTCAACTCCCTGTACTGAGGTTCCCATGCATGGCAAAAGGGCCGGATCCTGTCAGGTTCCGGCCCTTCTTTTGGGCGTCTAGCGGGCGGCGAAGGTGTCGCAACTGGCGGGCTTGCCGCTGTCAAAACCGCGTTTGAACCAGGCGAGGCGCTGGGCCGAGGTGCCGTGGGTGAAGCTGTCGGGAACGACCCGGCCCTGACCTTGCTGCTGCAACCTGTCGTCGCCTATGGCCTGGGCGGCATTGAGCGCCTCTTCCAGATCGCCACGCTCCAGCACCTGCTCTTTTTCCATGTAGTGGCCCCAGACCCCGGCGAAGCAGTCCGCCTGCAGTTCGAGCTTGACCGACAACCGGTTCTGGGCGACCTGGCTCAGCCCCTGTTGCTGCTGGCGCACCTTGGTGGAGATGCCGAGCAGGTTCTGCACGTGGTGGCCCACTTCGTGGGCGATCACATAGCCCTGGGCGAAGTCGCCGTCGGCCCCCAGCTTGTCGCGCATGTCCTGATAGAAGGAGAGATCGATGTAGACGGTGCTGTCGGCCGGACAGTAGAAGGGCCCCATCACCGACTGCCCCTGGCCGCAGCCGGTGCGGGTCGCACCGCGATAGAGCACCAGTCTGGGGGCCTGATAGTGGTTGCCGCTTTGCTGGAACATCTCACCCCAGGCGTCCTCCGTGGAGGCGAGCATCACCGAGGTGAAGCGGGCGAGGGGATCGTTTGCAGCCTGGGACGAGTTCTGACGCTGGGGCTGGCTCTGCGGGGCCGGATCCTGCAGCAGGGGGCCGAGGTCCACGCCGTAGTACCCCGCCACCATGATCACCACCAGCAGGATCAGACGCCCCTTGCCACCGATGGGCAGGCCGCCGCCCCCGTTGCCGCCGCTTTGCTGGCGTCGGTCTTCCACATTGTTGCTCTCACGGCGATCTTGCCAGCGCATATCCCCATACTCCCGTCATTGGTGGTGGCAGTAATGATAATGGCTGGCGCCGGGGCTTGCCTAATCGGCCCGGGTCATTCGGCCCAGGGCATCTCGGGCAGGCTGTCGAGAAACTCGCCGTAACGGACGAGGTTGAAGGGGCCCTGTTCGGCTTCCATGGCCATGAGTTCGGCGCCCAGGGCGCAGGCGATGTATTGCAGCGCCTCTTCCCGCGGGGTGCCCTTCATCACCAGGCGCATCAGGGTCGCTTTCACCTGGAGGGGATGGCCGTCGGCGAGCTGGTTCTCCACCATCTCCAGCAGTGTCTCTTCATCAAAAAATTCGGGGGTATCGGTCATGGCCGTTCTCCTGCCTGTTCCATGGGGTGGGCAGTATAGCGGGGACGCGGCTCCCGGGGGCGAAAATATCCTCCGGGTCTTGCCAAGGAAGCGGGGCGGGAGCAGTCTTGGACACTCTCTACTGCCGAACGAGCCCATGTCATGATCCTCTCCGAGCGCCTGGAACTGCGCAAACTGACCATTGTCGATGCCCCCTTCATTCTCGAACTGCTCAACGATGGTGATTTTCACCGCTACATCGGCGATCGCGGGGTGCGTACCCTGGCGGATGCCGAAAACTACATCCAGCAGGGGCCTGCGGTCAGTTATGCCCGCTACGGTCACGGACTCTATCTGGTGGTGCGGCGGGAAGACGGGGCCAGGCTCGGCATCTGCGGTCTGATCAAGCGCGATACCCTGCCCTGTGAAGACATCGGCTATGCCTTCCTGCCCGCCTGGCGCGGCCAGGGCTATGCCATCGAAGCCGCGCGGGCGGCCATGGCAGATGGCCGTGAACGGCTCGGCATCGAGCGGGTGGTCGCCATCGTCACCCCGGGCAATGAGCGCTCGGTCCGGCTACTCGCCAAGCTGGGGCTGAGTCAGGGTAAACGGGTCAGGCTGGGAGCCGGCGAGGAGGAGTGCCTGCTGCTGGAGGCGCCGGACAAGGAGACTTGCGGGGTCTAGTCATCGCTCGGGTGGTGGGGCCATGCAGACTATGACGTCAGGCAAGGAGGCCGCCGTGAGTTGCGGCCTGTCTGCATCGGGCGCTGCCTGGGCAGGCCGGATCAGTTGAGCTCTTCGATGGAGAACTCGCCGGCGATGCCATCACAGGAGATGGCGAAGCCGCCGCTGAAGCGGGTGCTGAACTGGATCAGGAACGCATCGTCGTCGTGTTCTTGCACGGGCAGGTTGATGGGTTTGCTGCGACGCAGGGGTTTGCGGATCTGTACGTGTTTCATCATGGTATTTCTCTATATAAATTAAGTGTTTGCTCCTTGTATTGGCAAATGTCAGGTCAATGGGCGCGGTCAGCACGATGGCGGACGAGCGCGCAGGAATACCCAGCCCGGTTCAGGGGCGTCTGCACTTTCAAGGAAGGCGCCAAGGACCACGCGGATGCATGATGCTACTTGGGAGTGGGCAGATCGGGTCTGCACCGTGAGAGCCGGGCAACGCAGGCAGACAGCCTGAACGGTTCTCAAGGCGAGTAAATCAGAAGAAGGTTATGCGGGTACTGGCAGGATTCATCGTGAGGTGAAGCATTGCGAACATAATCAGGGCTGATTAACTAGCCGGCGCGCATTCTCTCCTCGAAATGTGTAAAAAGCAAACACTAATTGTGCGTTCACCCAGTCATTCCCTGTTTTTCACGGCCACGGGGACGGCAAAAGGGCTCCCGAGGGAGCCCTTTTCATTGCCGGTCAGGGACGGGCTCAGGCGTCGCCGCAGGCCTTCTTGGCGGCGGTGATCATGGGGGTAATGGTCATGCCCTGTACCACGATGGAGAACATCACCACCGAGTAGGTCATCACCAGGATCACCTGGCGCAGATCGACGTTGTGCTCCGGGATCATCATGACACCGGATGGCAGTGCCAGGGCCATGGCCATGGCCAGACCGCCACGCAGGCCGCCCCAGGTGAGGATGCGCACCGAGAAGGTGTTGTAGCTGCGGAACTTGCGGAACGTCACATAGGGCAGGGAGACGCTGATGAAGCGGGCAGCCAGGCAGAGCGGCACCGCGATGACCAGCAGGATCCAGTCGCGCCAGTCGAGGTCCAGCAGCACCAGTGCCAGACCGATCAGCAGGAACAGCAGGGCGTTGAGGAACTGATCCATCAACTCCCAGAAGTGATCCAGGTGGTGCTGGCTCTGCTCGGAGAAGCCGGAATGACGGGTCCAGTTGCCGATCATGATGCCGGTCACCACCATGGCCAGGGCGCCGGAGACGCCGATCATGTTGGCGAAGGCGAAGCCCGCGGTCGGGATGCAGAGGGTCAGCAGCAGCTCCAGGGAGCCGTCGTCGGTGGCGCTGATCATCACGTGGGCGATGAGACCCAGCACGGCACCGAACAGGATGCCGCCGAGAGCCTCATGCAGGAACAGACCGGCCACGCTGCCGAAGGTGGGCTCCACGCCGCCAAAGGCCACGGCAAACACGGTGGCGAAGATGACCAGACCGACACCGTCGTTGAACAGGGATTCCCCCTCGATCTGGATGGCGATCTGGGGTGGCGCCTTCATCTTTTTGACGATGGCCAGTACGGCGATGGGGTCGGTGGGGGAGATCAGGGCACCGAACAACATGCAGTAGACCAGCGGCACATCCCAGCCCAGCAGCTTGGCGATGAACCAGAAGCCGTAGCCGATGAGGAAGGTGGAGAGCAGGGTGGCGGCTATGGCCAGAATGGTGATTTCCCACTTCTGGCTACGCAACGCCTTGAGGTTGATGCCAAGCCCGCCGGCGAACAGCAGGAAGCCCAGGATCCCCTTCAACAGGAAGTTCTGGAAGTCGATGCTCTCCATGGTCTTGATGGCGAGAGGCTCCAGATTGAACCAACCCAGTTTGCCAAACAGCACCAGCAGCGCGGAGATCAGCATGGAGCCCGCAGTGATGGCGATGGTGGTCTGGATCTTCACAACATACTGGTTGGCAAAGGCGATGAAGATCGCCAACGCTGCCAGGAAGCAGAGTGTGTAGTAGACGCTCATAGTTATTTTTCTCTTTGGTAAACAGCAAGCACGTATCCCTCTTGAGGACGGGCATAGGGTACTCCCGGGTTAGATCATGCTCATTACCTATTTATGGTTATATTTAATCGTCACCACGGACAGATAGACGGCTAGATTTCCATTTGATTTGATTGCTGCTAGGATGGGCATCACGCAGTTGCATGGATGTAAGGGGTACGAGCGGTGTCGAGCAGAGAGTCGAACAAGAAAGCAGATGTCACAACCAGGCTGGAAGCCTGTCTCAAGGAGCGGATCCTGATCATCGACGGGGCCATGGGCACCATGATCCAGGGTTACAAACTCGGTGAGGCGGACTATCGGGGGGAGCGGTTTGCCGACTGGCATACCGACATCAAGGGCAACAACGACCTGCTGGTGTTGAGCCGTCCCGCCGTCATTCGCGAGATCCACGACCAGTATTGTGCCGCCGGGGCCGACATCCTCGAGACCAACACCTTCAACGCCACCCGCATCGCCATGGCGGACTACGAGATGGAAGCGCTCTCGGCCGAGATAAACCGGGAGGCGGCCCGCCTGGCCCGCGCCGTGGCGGACGAGTGGACCGCCAAGGACCCGGCGAAACCGCGCTTTGTGGCAGGGGTTCTGGGCCCCACCAACCGTACCGCCTCCATCTCGCCGGACGTGAACGATCCGGGCAAGCGCAACGTCACCTATGACGAGCTGGTGGCCGCCTACACCGAATCGACCCACGCCCTCATCGAGGGCGGTGCCGACATCATCCTGATCGAGACCATCTTCGACACCCTCAACGCCAAGGCGGCCGCCTTCGCGGTGGACCTGGTGTTCGAGGAGCTGGGTTACAGCCTGCCGGTGATGATCTCCGGCACCATCACGGACGCCTCCGGTCGTACTCTCTCGGGCCAGACCACCGAGGCCTTCTACCACTCCCTTCGCCACGTCAAACCGGTCTCCTTCGGCCTCAACTGTGCGCTGGGGCCGGACGAGCTGCGCCAATACGTGGAGGAGCTGTCCCGCATCAGCGAGACCCATGTCAGCGCCCACCCCAACGCCGGTCTGCCCAATGCGTTTGGCGAGTACGATCTGGACGCGGTCGAGATGGCGGAGCATATCCGCGAGTGGGCTTCGAGCGGCTTTCTCAACCTGGTGGGCGGCTGCTGCGGCACCACCCCGACCCACATCCGTGCCATGGCGGACGCCGTGGCGGGCATCACACCCCGCGCCCTGCCGGATCTGCCGGTGGCCTGTCGGTTGTCGGGCCTGGAGCCTCTCATCATCACGGCGGACTCCATGTTCGTGAACGTGGGTGAGCGGACCAACGTCACCGGCTCGGCCAAGTTCAAGCGCTTGATAAAAGAAGGGCTCTACGACGAGGCCCTGGATGTGGCCAAGCAGCAGGTGGAAAACGGCGCCCAGATCATCGACATCAACATGGATGAGGGGATGCTGGACGCCGAGGCGGCCATGGTGCGCTTCCTGAACCTCATCGCCGGGGAACCGGACATCGCCCGGGTGCCGGTGATGATCGACTCCTCCAAGTGGGAGGTGCTGGAGGCGGGCCTCAAGTGCGTGCAGGGCAAGCCGGTGGTCAACTCCATCTCCATGAAGGAGGGGGAGGACAAATTCATCGAGCAGGCGAAACTGCTGCGCCGCTACGGCGCCGCCGTCATCGTCATGGCGTTCGACGAGGTGGGCCAGGCCGATACCCGGGCCCGCAAGTTCGAGATCTGCCAGCGCGCCTACCGCATTCTGGTGGACCGCGTCGGCTTCCCGCCGGAAGACATCATCTTCGACCCCAACATCTTCGCGGTGGCGACCGGCATCGACGAGCACAACAACTACGCGGTGGACTTCATCGAGGCGGTGAAGGACATCAAAACGCACCTGCCCCACGCCATGATCTCCGGCGGCGTCTCCAACGTCTCCTTCTCCTTCCGTGGCAACGAGCCGGTGCGCGAAGCCATCCACGCTGTCTTCCTCTACCACGCCATCAGGAACGGCATGGACATGGGGATCGTCAACGCGGGCCAGCTTGCCATCTACGAAGACATCCCGGCCGAGCTCAAAGAGAAGGTCGAGGCGGTGGTGCTGAACCTCAACGACAACGCCACCGAGGCGCTGCTGGCCATCGCAGAGAAGTATCGCGGCGCGGGTGCCCAGGCGGAGGATCCGCGGGATCAGGAGTGGCGCAGCTGGCCGGTGGGCAAGCGGCTCGAACACGCCCTGGTCAAGGGGATCACTGATTTCATCGAGGAGGATACCGAGGAGGCGCGCGCCCAGGCCGAGAAGCCGCTGCACGTCATCGAGGGGCCGCTGATGGACGGCATGAACGTGGTGGGCGATCTGTTCGGCGCCGGCAAGATGTTCCTGCCCCAGGTGGTGAAGTCGGCCCGGGTGATGAAGCGGGCGGTGGCCTACCTGCAGCCTTACATCGAGGCGGAGAAGTCCGGCGGCTCCAGCAACGGCAAAATCGTGCTGGCCACCGTCAAGGGCGACGTGCACGACATCGGCAAGAACATCGTCGGGGTGGTGCTCCAGTGCAACAACTTCGAGATCGTGGATCTCGGGGTCATGGTCTCCTGCGAGACCATCCTCAAGACGGCCCGGGAAGTGAACGCCGACATCATCGGCCTGTCGGGCCTCATCACTCCGTCCCTGGACGAGATGGTGCACGTAGCAAAGGAGATGGAGCGTCAGGGGTTCAAGCTGCCGCTGCTCATCGGCGGTGCCACCACTTCCAAGGCCCACACCGCGGTGAAGATAGAGCAGAACTACTCCGAGCCCGTGGTCTATGTTTCCAACGCCTCCCGCGCCGTGGGGGTGGCCCAGAGCCTGCTGAGCCCGGAGCTCAAGCCCGCCTTCGTGGCCCGCATCGACAAGGAGTACGAGATTGCCCGCGAGCAGCATGCCCGCAAGCAGCCGCGCTCCAAGCCGGTTTCCCTGGCCCATGCCCGGGCCAACCGCCATCAGCTGGACTGGGTCGGTTATGAGCCCCCCGCGCCCCGGGAGCCCGGCGTGCAGACCTTCGAAAACGTGCCCATCTCTGTGCTGCGCCCCTACATCGACTGGACGCCGTTTTTCCTGAGCTGGGAGCTGGCGGGCAAGTTCCCCCGCATTCTGGAGGATGACGTCGTGGGGGAGGAAGCGACGCGCCTCTACGCCGACGCCAACGCCATGCTGGACCAGCTGGAGAAGGATCAGAGCGTGCGCTGCGCCGGCATCGTCGGCCTGTTCCCCGCCAACGCCGTGGGGGACAGCATCGAGGTTTACACCGACGAGTCCCGCACTGAAGTGAAAAAAGTGCTGCACCACCTGCGCCAGCAGAGCGAGAAGCAGGGCTTCCCCAACTACTGTCTGGCGGACTATGTGGCGCCAAAAGAGAGCGGCAAGCCCGACTGGATCGGCGCCTTCGCGGTGACCGGCGGCATCGGCGAGGAGGCCATCGCCAAGGCCTACAAGGCGGACCACGACGACTACAACGCCATTCTCATCCAGGCGGTGTGCGATCGCCTCGCCGAGGCCTTTGCCGAATACCTCCACGAGCAGGTGCGCAAAGTGCACTGGGGCTATGCCCCGGACGAGGCGCTCAGCAACGAAGAGCTTATCCGCGAAAATTATCAGGGGATACGTCCGGCGCCGGGCTACCCGGCCTGCCCGGAGCACACCGAGAAGGGGAGCATCTGGGAGCTGCTGGACGTGGAGCAGGCCATCGGTATGCAGCTCACCGAGTCCTACGCCATGTGGCCGGGGGCGGCGGTATCCGGCTGGTACTTCTCCCACCCCGAGAGCAAATACTTCGCCGTGGCCCAGATCCAGCAGGATCAGGTGGAAGACTACGCCATGCGCAAGGGGATGACCCTGGCAGAGGCCGAACGCTGGCTGGGGCCCAACCTGCATTGATCCCCGTCTGCCCCGCCTCACGAAGTGCGGGGCAGACGCCGGGTACGCACGCCATATCGAGGTTGCCATGAAGATTGGATTTGTCGGTCTGGGGGCCGTGGTGCAGACAGCCTATCTGCCTACACTCGCCGCACTGGCGGAAAATCCCAAGATATGGGGTTTTGATCCCGCCATCACCCTGCCCGGCGTCATGTCTGCGCCGACCCTGGAAGCCCTGCTGGCCGAACCCCTGGATCGGCTGGTGATCGCCACCCCTTCCCTGCTGCATCTGCCTGTGCTGGAGCAGGCACTGGCCAGCGCCATTCCCCTCATCCTGGTGGAGAAACCCGTGGTGGCCACCCTGGCCCAGCACGATCGTCTGCGCGCCCTGCTGGCGGACCCCGAGGTCGCGGCCAGGGTGCTGGCGCTGGATCACTGGATGGCCCGCAATGCCGTCCAGCAGTTGCTGCTGAGCGGCAAACTGGATGAAGGCTGGCAGCCTCGGGAACCAGGCTGCGCCGGTGTCGGGCTGGCCACCCTCGCCGATATCAGCGCGGTGGAGGGCTTTTTGCTGGAACCCTGCGGCCTGGACGAGGCAGGGCATCCCTATGCCCTCAACTTCGCCACCGGGGAGCCGGATCGGCGGGTCCTGCGCCATCCAGACGGAGTGATCCTCGACATCGGCACCCATCTGCTGGCGATGGTCCGGGAACTGCTGGTGGCCCTGGGTGGGGACGACCGCCTGCACCTGATCGCGGAGGGCGTCTGCGACCGGCTGGGGCAGCCCATCCGGCGCGGGGATCTGGAGACCGCCGAGGGGCGGGCCTGCCTGCGCGGCGAGGCGGCAGGGGTGCCCCTGACCCTCTGGCTCGACAAGTATGCCGGTCCCGGGGTGGAGAAGAAGGGGCTTTGCCTGCACCTCAAGGATGGGCGGCGCATCGAGCTGCTTCGCTGCGGCAACCTGGAGTGGTTGCACCATCACGATGTCGACGGGATGCGGGGCTGGCAACATGAGGGGCCCCTCTATCGCCACTGTATCGCCCAGACCCTGCTGGCCCCCGTGCCTTTGGGAGGCTGGACCGGCACCACGGCGCGCCGTTTGCAGGAGGTCGCCCTGCTGCTTGAGTTGCAGCAAGGGCTGCGCGGCCCCCATTGACGTCGCTGGCGCCATCCGGCATGAGGGCTGGTGGCTGGCGCCGTCTTGCAGAACGGTCCGTTCTTGAGTGCAGCACTCTCGGTTTTTGCCTGTTCTTGCAGAGCCGCGCATGGTGAGGGGAAAGGATTGGCGTTGCCAGTCGTTCATGGCACCTTATACTCTCCAGTCCGATTATCAGGTCTGCCATTTCCATGAATATTGCCATTTTATCCCGTGAGCCCAACAACTACTCCACCCGCCGTCTGGTCGAGGTGGCCCGGGCCCGTGGGCACCAGGTCGAGGTGCTCGACACCCTGCGCTGCTACATGAACATCGCCTCCCACAGCCCCTCCATCCATTACGAAGGACGGGAGCTGGAGAGCTATGACGCAGTGATCCCGCGCATCGGTGCCAGCATCACCTTCTATGGCACCGCCGTGCTGCGCCAGTTCGAGATGATGAGCACCATGGCCCTCAACAGCTCGGTGGCCATCTCCCGCTCCCGGGACAAGCTGCGCGCCATGCAGTTGCTCTCCCGCCACGGCATCGGCCTGCCGGTGACCGGCTATGCCCACAGCACCCACGACGTACCGGATCTCATCACCATGGTGGGGGGCGCCCCCCTGGTGGTGAAGCTGCTGGAGGGCACACAGGGGATTGGCGTGGTGCTGTGTGAGACCCAGAAGGCCGCGGAGAGCGTCATCGAGGCCTTTATCCAGACCAACAACAATATCCTGGTGCAGGAGTACATCCGCGAGGCCAACGGCGCCGATATCCGCTGCCTGGTGGTCAACGGCAAGGTGGTGGCCGCCATGCGCCGCCAGGCCCAGCCGGGGGAGTTTCGCTCCAACCTGCACCGGGGCGGCACCGCCGAAGCCATCAAGATCACGCCGGAAGAGCGTGCCACCGCCGTGCAGGCCGCCAAGATCATGGGGCTGGACGTGGCCGGGGTGGATATTCTGCGTAGCGCCCGCGGCCCGCTGGTGCTGGAGGTGAACTCCTCCCCCGGTCTGCAGGGGGTGGAAGCCGCCTCCGGCAAGGACGTGGCGGGCAAGATCATCGAGTTCCTCGAGCTCAAGGCGAGCCGCAAGCACAAGCCGGCGGAATGAGCCCCAAACGAGTGTCAGACAGGTAAGCACAGGGCGCCCTCGGGCGCCTTGTTGCTATCTGGAGGGGGGGCTGGAAGGCTGCGGGCTTGCCGGGAAGTGTCTCCCTTCTCCCACTGTGTTGAACAGCCGGAGAGAAGGGCCGGGGATGAGGGGGTTATACCGCCCCGGGGGCGCCGGGGATCATCACCAGCCGGGCGCTGAAGACCCCATCCACCAGGTGGGTCTCAATCTGCCAGCCCAGCTTCTCGCAGATGCGCTGGATGATGGTGAGACCGCAGCCGTAGCCGAGGATCTGATCCGGCGCGGCGGCGGTGGGGTTGCTGATGGTGAGCACCTGCTCATGCAGGGTGATCTCGATGTGCCCCTCGGCGTAGCTCAGGGCGTTTTTCAAGAGGTTGCCGAGGGCGATGGCGAGCAGGGAGAGGGGGGCCTTCACCTCGCTCTCCTCGTCCAGTTGCAGGCGAATGTTCAGCGTCTCCCGTTGCAGCAGGGGGGCGAGGCGGGTCAGTTCCCGGCGAATGAGCGGCGCCACCTGCTGGGGCGGGCGCTCCACGGCCTCCTTGCGTCCCAGCAGCAGGAAGGTTTCGGTGAGCAGGGCCATCTCGTCGGCGGCGGCGCGGATGCGGCTGACGGCGCGGGCTGCCGGGGCGGGCAGGTCATTCACCTTGCCGAGCAGGGCCGCGGATCCCTGGATCACCATGTTGGGGGTGCGCAGCTCGTGGCTGGCAAAGCGGCTGAACTCCTGTTCACGGGCAAACACGGCGGCTACCTCGTGCTTGCCCGCCAGCAGCGCCTGCTCTATCTCTCGCAGCTCCTGCCAGGGAGCATCGGGCACGAAGTCCCCCTGATCCGGGGTGAGGTGGGCGACCCGCTGGCGCAGCCGCTCCAGCGGCCTGGTGATGTGACGCACCAGCCAGATGCCGAAGGCGAGGCTCCCCAGCAGCAGGGCCAGGCCGATGAGGCGGGTCACCAGATGCAGCTTGGCTTCGTAAGGGTCGAGGTAGTCGTCCGCATCGTCGTTGAACACCAGATAGAGCAGCCCCTGACCCGAGGGGTGGGCGCGTACCAGGAAGTGCTTGTCCTCCCGGCCCAGCTGATGCTCGAAGAAGCCGGGGCTCTGGTAGGCCTTGAGCCAGGCGGGCAGGCGGCCCGCCTCTGTCCAGTAGCTGGAGAACTGGCGCGGGCTGGGGGCGGGGGCCGCCATGCCGAGGCGCAACCAGTCGTCGTCATAGCGGGTTGCCTCCGCCTCCAGCCAGTGGCGCAGGCTCAGCTCCTCCATCTTGTTCTCGGCCACCACCATCAGCAGGCTCAGGATCACCAGCAGCAGCAGACCGGCCCCTCCCAGCGCCAGCACCAGGCGCCGGCGCAGGCTCGGCAGACCGGAGGCAAGGGGCGGCGTCGGGTTCGTCATGGGGTCACCAGCCGGTAGCCCTGGCCGTGCATGGTCTCCAGCATGGGGGTGGGGAAGGGCTTGTCGAGGGCGCTGCGCAGGGCATAGATGTGGCTGCGCAGGGCGTCTGAGTCGGGCTCCTCGTCGCCCCAGACGGTGTCGAGCACCTCCTGGCGCGTCACCAGCTGGGGCGCGCGCTTCACCAGCAGGGTGAGGATCTGGAACGGGATCTTGCCGAGCTTGAGCTCGACCCCGGCGCGGGTGGCGCGGCCGCTGGCGGGATCCACCGTCAGATCGCCAAAGCCGAGGACGCCCATGTCCCCTCTGGGGCCACGCAGGCTGAGGGCCTCCAGGCGCACCTCCAGCTCCTCCATGGCGAACGGCTTGACCAGATAGTCGTCGCCCCCCGCCCGAAAGCCTGCCAGCTTGTCCTCCAGGCTGTCACGGGCGGTGAGAAAGAGCACCGGGGTCGCGATGCCGTCCGCACGCAGCCGCTCCACGGTACGCAGGCCGTCGAGGCGCGGCATCATGACGTCCATGATGATGACGTCGAAGCGCTCCTGGGCCAGCAGTTGCAGGGCGGCCTGGCCATGATAGGCGCAATCCACCCTGTGCCCGGCCAGCGCCAGATAGTCCATGATGGTCTCCGCCACCTGGGGACTATCTTCCACCACCAGTATTTTCATGCTCTGATCTCCTGGTCTGTGCCGCTATTTCACGGCCATTTCACACCGGATGGGTCATCCTGTGTGCCAGTGTAACCCCGAGGATCCACGATGAAGAAGTCTCTCTGCGCCTTCTGGTTATTGATTCTATTGCCTTTTGGTCTGGTGCAGGCGGCCGAGTTCAAGCTCACGGGCCGCACCACCTGGCAGCTTGGCCAGTTGATGGTCAACGGCATTCCCTTCGTGATCGATGAGCGCACCCGCTTCAAGGATGGCCTGGATGAGGACGATCTCGGCGGGACCTGGGTCGATCTGGAAGGGGTCGTGCAGGAGACGGCGGCAGGGGCGCGGCGGCTCGTTCGCGAGGTGGAGGCGCTGGAAGAGGAGGACGAGATGGAACTGGAAGGGCCGGTGGAAGGGGGACGGATCTGGGGTTATGTCACCTCGGATGGGAGCCTCTCCCCGTTCGAGGGACGCTGGCTGGAGCTGGAGTGCAAGTTTGACGGCATGCGCCTGAGCCAGTGCCGGGAGGATGACTGACCGGTCAGGGCGGACCGGGAAAAATTGCCCGTCCGGGGCCATAGTTAAACCTCACCCCGTGACCCCGGACCGCCTGCCATGACCCGAACCGCACTCTGCCTGCTGCTGTTGCCCTTCTGCACCTTTGCCGACGACGCCGAGCTCTGGCTGGTGGAGCTGGAGCACAACGACGGGGTGCGCCTGCAATTCCAGGGGGCTGAGCTGGAACTCGGCAGTGCCGAACTGCACGGCGTGGCGCAGCCGGACGGACTCGTGCCCGGCATGCACCTCGCGATCCAGAGCCGCTACGGCGTCGCCGAGACGATCCGGGTGCTCGACGGGGCGCCGGATCCGGCGCTCGGGGCCAGCTGGCGGCGGGCGGAGGATCGACTGCTCACCCACAATCAGCAGGCATTGCTGCTACAGGAACTCGGCGTGCTGGTGTTTGATGCTGACACTCGCTGGATCAACGGCAGCGCCGCCGATCTGCAACCGGGTCGCCGCCTGGTGCTGAGCCGGGATGAAGAGGGCCGCCTCACCGATATCCTCATTCCCGACCCCGAGGATCCCCTCGACGCCGAAGAGTGAGACCTCTCTCCCTTTCCCCTTGTTAATGGCTTGTACTTTAAATTTCCCCACTTATACTGGCGCACATCTTGTCGGAGTGCTGACCGTCGAACGACGCTAAGCTGAGACCGTTAATTCGGGATCCGTGGAACCTGATCAGGTTAAGACCTGCGAAGGGAAACAAGGGTAACTTGCGGGTTACCGCGCCGGGGAAGGCACACCTTCCCGCCAGCTGGAGGCAGACCGCCTCTGGCTGGCACAGGCGCACAGGGGGAGGTTGTCCCGTCCGGTTGTCCTTAGGGCGCCGGGTTTCCAGACTAGGGAAACACCGGGACGGCAGAGCAGGGAAGATCCATGCCCGGCTCACTCCCCCGAGCACACCCCGCCGCAAGTTCATCTTCTCCTCGAACTCCAGACAAGCAAACACCCATAACTTCAACCAGTTAATGTGAGTTTTGCTATGTCTACCAATGTTTCTGATACCACCAAATCCAGCCGCCGCGAGCAGCGCTCCAGCGCCCAGACCTTTATCGACAACCTCAAGGGGATGGCTCACCCCAACTCCCGCCGCATCTTTATCCAGGGTTCTCGCCCTGACATCCGGGTGCCTTTGCGGGAAATCCAGCTGGCCGACACCTTCGTCGGCGGCACCAAGGAGGCTCCCCAGTTCGAGCCCAACGAGCCGGTGCCGGTTTACGATACCTCGGGCCCCTATGGGGAAGAGGCCGCCCCCATCGACGTGCGCCGCGGTCTGCCGCGCCTGCGGGAGAATTGGGTGCTGGAGCGTGCTGACACCGACGCGCTGGACGGGCTGAGCTCCACCTTCACTCAGGAGCGGCTGGCGGACGAGGGGCTGGATCACCTGCGTTTCGAACATTTGCCGAGCGCCCGCCGTGCCAAGCCGGGCCGCCGGGTCACCCAGCTGCACTATGCCCGCCAAGGCATCGTCACCCCCGAGATGGAATTTATCGCCCTGCGCGAGAACATGGGCCGCGAGCGGGTGCGCTCAGAACTCTTGCGCACCCAGCACCCGGGTCAGGGCTTTGGCGCCAGACTGCCCCAGAACATCACCCCCGAGTTCGTGCGCGATGAGGTGGCCGCCGGTCGCGCCATCATCCCCAGCAACATCAACCACCCGGAAGCGGAGCCCATGATCATCGGCCGCAACTTCCTGGTGAAGATCAACGCCAACATCGGCAACTCGGCGGTCACTTCCAGCATCGAAGAGGAAGTGGAGAAGCTGGTCTGGTCCACCCGCTGGGGCGCCGACACCGTGATGGATCTCTCCACCGGCCGCTACATCCACGAGACCCGCGAGTGGATCCTGCGCAACAGCCCGGTGCCCATCGGTACCGTGCCCATCTATCAGGCGCTGGAGAAGACCAACGGCATCGCCGAGGATCTCACCTGGGAGCTGTTCCGCGACACCCTGCTGGAGCAGGCCGAGCAGGGGGTGGACTACTTCACCATCCACGCAGGCGTCTTGCTGCGCTTCGTGCCGATGACCGCCAAGCGCCTCACCGGCATCGTTTCGCGCGGTGGCAGCATCATGGCCAAGTGGTGCCTGTCGCACCACAAGGAGAACTTCCTCTACGAGCACTTCCGCGAAATCTGCGAGATCTGCGCCGCCTACGACGTGAGCTTGTCGCTGGGTGACGGTCTGCGTCCGGGCTCCGTCTACGACGCCAACGACGAGGCCCAGTTCGCCGAGCTGCGCACCCTGGGCGAGCTCACCAAGATTGCCTGGGAGTACGACGTGCAGGTGATGATCGAGGGCCCCGGCCACGTACCCATGCACATGATCGAGCGCAATATGACCGAGCAGCTCGAGCACTGCCACGAGGCGCCGTTCTATACCCTAGGCCCGCTCACCACCGACATTGCCCCGGGGTACGATCACTTCACCTCCGGCATCGGCGCCGCGCTCATCGGCTGGTACGGCTGCGCCATGCTCTGCTACGTGACCCCCAAGGAGCATCTGGGCCTGCCCAACAAGGAGGATGTGAAGCAGGGGCTGATTACCTACAAGATCGCCGCCCACGCCGCTGACCTTGCCAAAGGCCACCCGGGCGCCCAGATCCGCGACAACGCCATGTCCAAGGCGCGCTTCGAGTTCCGCTGGGAGGATCAATTCAACCTGGCCCTGGATCCCGACACCGCCCGCGCCTACCACGACGAGACCCTGCCTCAGGAGTCCGGCAAAGTGGCCCACTTCTGCTCCATGTGCGGGCCCAAGTTCTGCTCCATGAAGATCACCCAGGACGTGCGTGACTACGCAGCAAAGCTGGAGGCCGTTGAGATCAAGCTGGTCGGCATGGATGGCCAGCAGGAGCAGGTAGTGGCTCAGGTGGAGAGCGGCATGGCCCGCATGGCTGAAACCTTCAAGGAGACCGGCGGCGAGATCTACCATCAGGCGGCGACCCTGAAGCAGGCCGCAGGGGAGGAGGCGTGAGCAGCGAGCGCGGGGCTGTCAGCCCCGCCGACCTGTCGCCTGTGACGCAGGCCCGCCCCGTGGTCTGGACCATCGCCGGGTCCGACTCCGGCGGCGGGGCCGGCATTCAGGCCGACTTGCACACGATGCATGACCTCGGCGTGCACGGCTGCTCCGTCATCTCCGCCATCACGGCCCAGAACTCGGTGGCGGTGAAGATGGTCGACCCCGTGCTGATGCAGACCTTCGCCGCCCAGATCGATGCCCTGGGGCTGGATCTGCCACCCGCCGCCATCAAGATAGGCCTGCTGCCGACCCGGCTGCATGTGGAGGTGCTGGCACGCAGGTTGTCGACCGTTGAGGCTCCCTTCGTGGTCTACGACCCGGTGGCCATCGCCAGCACCGGCACCCCCATGGCGGAGCCCGGCATGCTGGTGGCGGTGCGCGAGCACCTGCTGCCGCGCCTCTCCTTGATCACCCCCAATGGTCCCGAGCTGGAAGCCCTGACCGGCCTGCCTGCCACCAGTCCCGAGCTGGTGCGCCTCGCCGCCCGGCGGCTGCGCGAACTCGGCGCTCGCGCCGTGCTGGTCAAGGGGGGCCACCTTGAATGGGGCGGGGATCTCTGCCTCGACTACTACCAGGATGAGACCCGCGAATTCTGGCTCGCCGCGCCGCGCCTCGATACCCGCCACGGTCACGGCACCGGTTGCGCTTACGCCAGCGCCATCGCCGCCGTGGTGGCGCAGGACTATCCGGTGGAGGACGCCATCACCCTGGCGCGGGCCTACCTGCAACAGGGCTTGGCGGCGGCGCAGGGGGTGGGCGCAGGCCCGGGCCCCATCGCCCATCTCGGCTGGCCTGCCGATCTTGCCCACTTCCCCCGTGCCGTGCTGGCGGGATCACCGCTCGATCGCCGCTTCGGATTGTATGAAACAAGCAGCGCCCGTCTGCCGCAGGGCCCCTTTGCGCCGACCGAACACAACCTCGGCCTCTATCCGGTGGTGGACTCGGTCAAGTGGCTCAAACGCCTGCTGGGGGCCGGGGTCAAGACGATCCAGCTGCGGATCAAGAATCTGCCCGCCACAGAGGTGGCGCCGGCCATTCGTGATGCGGTCGCGCTCGGTCGCCGCCATGGAGCGCGGCTCTTTATCAACGACTACTGGCAGCAAGCCATCGAGGCGGGGGCCTGGGGCGTGCATCTGGGGCAGGAGGATATGGAGACCGCCGATCTCGCCGCCATTCAGGCGGCGGGGCTGCGCCTTGGCATCTCCACCCACGGCTACTTCGAGCTGATGCGGGCCCGCGAGCTTGCCCCCTCCTATATCGCACTGGGCCATATCTTCCCGACCAACACCAAGGCGATGCCTTCGCGCCCCCAGGGGCTGGCGCGGCTGCACCACTACCGCGCCCTGATGGCGGAGTGGCCGACGGTGGCCATCGGTGGCATCAGCGAGGAGCGGGTGGCGGCGGTCAAGGTAAGCGGGGTCGGCAGCATTGCGCTGGTCTCGGCCATCACGGCGAGCGATGACTGGCAGGGCGCGACCGAGCGGCTGCTCGCTGCCGTGGGGGCGGGGGATGAACCGCGCTCGGCCTGCGTGATACGGGAGGCAGAACATGCGCTCTGATGCCGCTTCTCTTAGTGACAAAGAGTATCTGAGATACGGCCGCCAGCTGATGCTGGCGGAAATTGGGGAAGCCGGTCAGGCACGGCTCAAGGATAAATCCGTGCTGATCGTGGGCTTGGGCGGGCTTGGCTCGCCGCTCGCCCTCTATCTGGCCGGGGCCGGGGTGGGCACCTTGTGGCTGGCCGATGGCGATACGGTGGACTCCAGCAACCTGCCGCGCCAGATCCTGTTCGATAGCGAGGCGGTCAACCACTCCAAGGCGGAGCTGGCCCGCGAGCGCTTGGCCGCCCACAACCCGCTGGTGGAGCTGATTGCCATCAATCAGCGACTCGATGCCGCCAGCCTGCCGGAGTTTGTGACCGAGGTGGATCTGGTGATCGACTGCTGCGACAACCTCGCCACCCGCCAGGCCATCAACGCCGCCTGCGTGGCCCAGGGCAAGCCCTGGGTCTGTGCCGCCGCAGTGGGCTGGCAGGGGCAGCTGATGGTGCGCACCAGCAGCGATCACGCCTGCTACGCCTGCCTTTATCCGCTGGATACCAAGGTGAGTCAGAGCTGCGAGACCAGCGGTGTCACCGGCCCGCTGGTGGGGGTGATGGGCTCTTTGCAGGCGCTGGAGGCACTGAAACTGCTGCTCGGGATGCCGAGCCCGGTGGCGGGCACATTGCGCCGCTTCGATGCGTTGACCCATCAGTGGCAGACCCTCACGCTGGCTCCCGACCCCGATTGCCCGGTTTGCGGCAGCACCCACCCGGCTCAGGAGAATTAACCATGAAGATCCGATTGAACGATATCGAGCTGACGCTGCCCACCGGCCAGCGCCTGACTGAGCTGCTGGCGGTGCAGGAGATTCCCCCTCAGGGGGTAGCGGTGGCCCTCAACGGCGCCGTGCTGCCCCGTGGCCGCTGGGCCGAGACCCGTCTCAATGACGGGGACGAACTCCACCTCTTCACCGCCATTGCCGGAGGCTGACCCATGATGCTCGCAGTCCCATCTTCGCGTGTTCTGCCTTGCGGCGGCACTTCATCTCTTCTTATCGCAGTGGCCGGAGGCTGACATGCTCAAGATTGCCGATCACACCTTCTCATCGCGCCTCTTTACCGGCACCGGCAAGTTTGCCCGCCCGGAACTGATGGCCGCCGCCATCGAGGCAAGTGGCTCCCAACTGGTCACCATGGCCATCAAGCGGCTCGAACCGGGCAAGGCCCACGACGATATCCTCACGCCCCTTCGGCAACTCGGGGTCAAGTTGTTGCCCAACACCTCGGGGGCCAAGACCGCCGCCGAGGCGGTATTTGCCGCCCACCTGGCCCGCGAGGCGCTGGGGACGAACTGGCTCAAGCTCGAGATCCACCCCGATCCGCGCTACCTCTTGCCCGATCCCATCGAGACGCTGAAAGCCGCCGAACAGCTGGTGAAAGAGGGCTTTGTGGTGCTGCCCTACTGCGGTGCCGACCCCGTGCTGTGCAAACGGCTCGAAGAGGTGGGTTGCGCCGCCGTGATGCCGCTGGGCGCCCCCATCGGCTCCAATCAGGGGCTGGTGACCCGGGAGTTTCTCTCCATCATCGTCGAGCAGGCCAATGTGCCCGTGGTGGTGGATGCGGGGATCGGTGCACCGAGCCATGCGGCGGCCGCCTTTGAGCTGGGCGCCGATGCCGTGCTGGTCAACACCGCCATCGCGGTGAGCGGCGACCCGATCGCCATGGGCCGCGCCTTTGCGCTGGCCTGCACCGCCGGGCGCAGTGCCTATGAAGCCGGTCTCGGCGCCCGCGCCCTGCAGGCGCAAGCCTCCAGCCCGCTTACCGATTTTCTGGGGGCGTTATGAGTCAGCATGCCAATGACCCCACCCCGACCCTCCCCTTGCCAGGGGAGGGAGTGTCGACTTCGCCCTCTTGTGAAGTAGGAGATCGGGGGGGCGGATTAACACCTCCCCCTTGTGAAGGGGGAGGCCGGGAGGGGGTTGAGAGAAAGTCGGAGAGTTTTCTCGATAGATGGCAGGAGCTGGAGTGGGACGATATCGGCATGCAGATCCGCGCCAAGACCGCCGCCGATGTAGAGCGGGCGCTGACTACCTCCCGCCGCACCCTGGCCGACTTTATGGCGCTGATCTCCCCGGCCGCCGAGGCGTATTTGCCGCAGATGGCAGCGGAGGCCGAGCGCCTGACCCGCCAGCGCTTTGGCAACACCATCGGCTTCTATGTGCCCCTCTATCTGTCGAACCTGTGCGCCAACGACTGCACCTACTGCGGCTTCTCCATGAGCAACCGCTTGAAGCGCAAGACCTTGAATAGCGAGGAGATAGAGCGCGAGTGTCTGGCCATCAAGGCGCGCGGTTTTGACAGCGTGCTGCTGGTGACCGGCGAGCACGAGCACAAGGTGGGGCTCGCCTATTTTCGGCAGGTGTTGCCCATCATCCGCCGTCACTTCAGCACGGTGGGGATGGAGGTGCAGCCCCTCTCGCAAGCCGAGTACGCCGAGCTGAAAACCCTCGGCCTCGATTCGGTCATGGTCTATCAGGAGACCTACCACGCCCCCACCTACGCCCGCCATCACCTGCGCGGCAACAAGCGGGACATCGCATGGCGCCTCGCCACGCCGGATCGGCTCGGCCGTGCCGGTATCGACAAGATCGGGCTGGGGGCGCTCATCGGTCTCTCCTCGGACTGGCGCGCTGACAGCTACTTTGTCGCCGAGCACCTCGCCTGGCTTGAGCGCCACCACTGGCAGAGCCGCTACTCGCTCTCCTTCCCGCGCCTGCGCCCCTGCACCGGCGGGCTGGAGCCTGCCGTGGTCATGTCGGATCGCCAACTGGCCCAGCTTATCTGCGCATGGCGTCTCTTCTCGCCCGCGCTGGATTTGTCCCTCTCCACCCGCGAGTCCGCCACCTTTCGCAACGGCGCGGTGCGTCTTGGCATCACCCAGATGTCCGCCGAGTCGCGCACCCAACCGGGGGGCTATGCCGAGGGGGATAAAGAGGAGCTGGAGCAGTTCGCCATCCACGACGATCGCCCGGTGGGGGAAGTGGCCGCCGCCGTGCGGCAGGCGGGGTTGCAGCCGGTGTTCAAGGACTGGGAACCCTTCCTGGGCCGATAGGGGCGGCCACGCCCCCCTTTGCCGGTGGCATCCGGCATGGTTGGGCGGTGTTTGGCCACACACCTTGCTGGTGGGACGCTTTGGCTCCCTCCCCTGCAAAGGGGAGGGCTGGGGAGGGGTCTTGATGCGATATTTCATTGCCATCGTAGGGTCGATGAGCCGTCAGGCGTAATCGTCCGTTCCAAGGCATGGTGTTGGCGGAAGGAGCCGTTGTGTGGTGGCACGGCTTTGCCGTGCAGGACGCGAGGCCGCTGGCCTCGAAGGGTTTTCGCCCGCCCTTCGGGCTTGGGCGAGTAACTTTTCTTTGCGTGGCCAAAGCAAAGTCACCAATCGAGCGGCCACCCCCGCTTATTTGCCCGACTTACGTCGGGTTCCTTCGGCTCACCCGCTTGTCCGACGGCACGCGCCGACGGGCCTTTGGCTTTCACCATCCATGGCTTCGGCCAAAGCCCGCTTCGAACATCCCTGTTCTCGCGCCAAATCGGGTCGAGCGGCGCTCGCCCTTGCCCGATTTGGCCCATGGTCTGGCGCCGCTCGCTCGACATCCTGTCTCGCGGCCTGGACAAGCGGGCTAGCCTCAGCGAATAAAAGGGGGGGGGGGGAAACCAAGGTCGTACCAATGAGACCTTTCCATGTCGAGGGTACACCACGCCTCAGTCATGTGGTGCTCAAAATAGTGGGTGCCCCAATCACGAACGATGCTTCATTTTAATGTATGGAGATGGTATTCACCTGACAGTTGCCCACAAAAGGGAGTGGTCATACGGCTTCAAACCGGATAACAAAACGGTACCCCTACCGTGTTATCCGGAGTCACCGTATGACCACCAACGAGAAAGTAGCACGTCGCAAACTCAGCCTGCTAGGGAAGGTGCGAATAAGTCATATGGCACAAGAGCATTTACTGGTAACCCATTGATATTAAATGACTAAAATTTTCATTTTTTGTTCGTGGGATACTTGTTCGCACTTTCCTTAGGAAAACGCCAAGTGAACAGCGCGTTTTCGCACTGAGCCTCAGTGCCATAGTCCTTGAGAAACTCAAACAGGCTGTAGCCTTTCTGGAATTGGATTTTGCTTTTGGCCATGATCTCGCACCTCGATAACTGTACGTAAGATCAGTATAGTTCGTGGTAACTGACTGCTAATCATGGGTAATCAGGTAGACATTTGCATCAATAGGCTGGCCATGGAGGAATATACGGTTCCTTGCCCGACACTCAAAGGCGGCCCCGGCAGCGATGGCGACGTCTTCGCTGGCGCTGTTGCCAATTCCCATCACGATCTCCAGCCGAAATAGGCCCAACTGCTGAAAGCCAAAGTCACGGAGCAGGGCGACCGCCTGACGGGCGATGCCGCAGCCTTGGCGAGATTGCCTCACCCAATAGCCGATATTGCCGTAGCGATGATGGGGCGACAGCTGGTTGATACCTGCGCCACCCAGCAGTTGGCCGGTGGTGGCGCAGAAGATGCCCATGTCAAAGGCGCGTCCCGCCGCGCGATCCTGATCGCAGGTCGCAAACCATCCCATCGCCTGCTCCCGGTTGAACGAGGGAGTGCACCAGCTCATCCATTTGCCGACCGTCTCGATGGATTCGTGGGTCGCGCGGACAAACTCGTCGGCATCGCCCGCTTCGAATGGACGGATCATGAGTTTGGCGTTGGCATTGGCAAGACGCTGGAATGGCATCACTTATCCTGCTTCTTCAAGAAATAACTCACATGCCCCGGCGGCATATCGGGCAACTGGCCAAAGACCTCGTAACCCTGCTTCTGGTAGAAGGGGAGGGCCTGAAAACTGGTGGTTTCCAGATGGTAGTTGGTGATGCCCTTGCTTTGGGCGTACTGCTCCATGGCGCCGAGCAGGCGGCCGCCCCAGCCATCGCGGCGGATGCGTTCGTCGATCCAGAGCCAGTCGACGTGCAGCCAGCCCCACTTGATGTCGGCGATGATGCCGCCGTGAACCTTGCCCTCTTCATCCTTGATAAAGCTGGCGATCCGCTCGCGCAGATGGGTGCCGGCGTGATCCTTGTTGTAGCCCGAGAGACCAATGCGCAGCGCTTCGATCTCATCGTCCTGAGGCGGTTGGGGTGGGGTGAGTTGCATAGTGCTTCCTGCTTGATGGTGGTTGTCTCTAACGGGTTGCCGCTTCCAGCGCGGCTATCTCGCCGCCGCTGATAAGCGGCAGGTTGCGGCTGATCTGCTCTACCGGCCAGTCCCACCAGGCGATGGCGTTGAGACGGGCGATGGTGTCGTCGTCGAAGCGGTAGCGGATCACCTTGGCCGGGTTGCCGCCGACCACGGCATAGGCGGGAACGGCGCTCTCCCAGCCGTTGCCGAAGATAAAGAAGGGGTAGGTGGAGAAGCCGGAGGTCTGGTGGTTGGCGCCGTTCATGATGAACTTCACCCCGCGGGCGATGGCGCAGAACTTGCCGATGATGAGCTTGTCGCCGATGAAGGGGAAGTGGTAGAGGACGTTGCGCTCGAAGCCCGCCGCATCCTCCGGATCGTCGTAATAGGTGTAATCACCCACCTCGATATTGGGCCCCTTGATGGTGTTCTTGATAAAGCACACCTGGGGGAAGCCGTTCATGGGGTGGGGGTTGGCGGGATCGGGTCCGTGCATGGGGGACTCCTCTGGGATCTGGGCTCAGGCTACCCTAACGGAATCGGGTGGAGCCTTGCCACCCTTTTGTGCCCTCCGCTTCGCCAGTCTCTGTCGCCCCCTGCCCATGTGCGCATCGACCCGGGGCGGGTTTGTCTCTAGCATGGAGGGGCGGCGGAGTCTGGCTCCGTCAAAATGGATGATGGACGAAGTGCGCCTTGCACACTTCTGGCGGAGAGAAAAGATGAAGCTGCGTTCCTTGTTGATGGTGGGTGCCCTGCTGCTGGGCGGATGTGCGGTCAATCCCTATGGGGGGACGCCTGCGCCGGTCGGCGAGCCGGACAAGCCGGTGACCAAACCAGAGAAACCCGTGGCCGAGCCTGACAAGGCCGAGCCGGTGCCTGCTCCCAAACCCGTGGCACCGACGGGGCTGGCGGTCGCCCTGGCCGATGACTTCCTGAAGGCCGCCGATGTGCAGGCGCTGGCGGGCAGCAGCCCGGTACTGCTGCTGATGGCGCCCCAGAACGGTACAGGTGAGCCCTTCAGCACCCAGCCCCTGGCGGTGGCCATGATCCAGCGCATTCAGGCCAATAGCGGCTTTCGTTTCGCAGACCCGGGTCAGGTGGCGGCCATCACGGGTCAGCTCGAATACCAGCAGGGGGGCATGAACCCCGCCTCCCTGGTGCGCCTGGGTCGTCAGACCGGGGCGGGTTACATGCTCTACGGGGATCTCCTCTCTGAAGGGGGCCGCTACCGGCTCGCCATGAGCCTGATGGATCTCAAGAGCGGCGAACTGCTCTGGAACGCCAGTCGATCCGCGGCCCGCTGATGCCGGCTCGCCATGAGCCTGATGGATCTCAAGAGCGGCGAACTGCTCTGGAATGCCAGTCGATCCGCTGCCTGTTGATGCCGGCTCGCCGGATCCCACTTGACCGGGATCCGGCCCTGCCCCCCTTGTCCGGGGGCGGGAATACCCTTGTGGTTCCCCTGGCGTCACATGCGTTGGTATGTCGCACTGCCTGAAGGCAAAAACACCTTCCTGACTGTCTGACAACTCTGGTTCTGACAGCATCCCCGATTGCTACCATTCACTTTGCCGGAGGCTTGTCCGGTGAACACGTCACCGATCGCATCCTTCCCGCCCGGCAGGCAGCTTTCTGCCCCTGTGCGATACTCCATGAGTCTTGTATAACAGGAGTACAGGGACCCACTCCCACGGATAGCAAGGAGCTCGGATGGCGCTCTCAGTGGCACAACTCTACGAAGTGATGGCCCAGTTGCCGGATCCCGTTTTCATCCTCAGCGAAGATGGCTACTACATCGAGTACATCGGCGGGATGGAGCAGCAGTCCTACCAGAACGGCAACCCGCTGATCGGCAGACAACTGCTGGACGTGCTGCCCGAGGACAAGGCGCAGTGGGTGATGGCGCAGGTGGCTCAGGCCCTCGTCAGCGGCCAGGTGCAGGTGGTGGAGTACGACCTCTCCCCCGCCGAGGTGGATGGCATCGACGCCGACGCCGGGCCCCAGGGAATGCAGCGTTTCGAGGGCAAGATAGCGCCCTTGCCCTCTTTATATGAGGGGAAGCGGGCGGTGGCCTGGATGACCCGCAGCATCACTCGCCAGCACGAGCTGCAACAGCGGCTCAAGCGGCTCGGGGAGACGGATCAGCTCACCGGCCTCTACAACCGCCACTTCTTCTTCGACCAGTATCACCACAGGGTGCAGGGGCAGCATCTCACCGGTCTCATCATGCTGGATCTCGATCACTTCAAGCAGATCAACGATCGCTTCGGCCACCAGACCGGTGACAAGGTCTTGTGCCGGGTCTGCGAGTGCGTCTCCGCCCAGTTGCGGGGGGAGGATCTCTTCGTGCGCAGCGGTGGCGAGGAGTTTCTGATCCTGCTGCCGCAGATAGACGAGGGAATATTGCTGAAGGTGGCGGAGCGGATCCGCGCCGCAGTGGCGGCCATGGCGCCGGATCCCGCCCCGGTGACCGTGAGTCTGGGCACCACCCTGATCCGGCCGGGAGAGGATCTTGGCACCGTGCTGGCCCGGGCGGACGAGTGGCTCTATCGGGCCAAGCGGGGCGGGCGCAACCGGGTGGCCCACGATGGGGCGCCCTGAGGGGCGCAGTGAACAGGAAAGAGGGCGACCCGGGGTCGCCCTCTTTCATTTGGCCGGGCCAGATCAGCCGAACAGGGTCGAGATATTCTGCCCCGCCATCAGCAGGCCGATGGCCAGGGCGCTGAACCAGACCAGGGTGGCGGCGACCAGGGTATAGCCGAGGGCGACGAAGAGACCGTCCCGCTGCAACATGCCGATGGCCAGCAGCAGGATGGCCCAGGCGGGCATGGCGTTGGTGAAGGGAATGGCGCCGAGCGGCAGCATCAGCAGCAGGGCGGCCAGCATGATGAGCAGACCGTTGCAGCGGTTGATGGTCACGCTGCCGGTCAGGATGAGCAGGCGCGGGCGGATGAAGCGGTCGATGCGGGCCAGCAGATCCGCCCCCTTGTGCAGGGTCGGCTTGAGGTGCTCGGCGGCGAAGCGGCGCTCCATCAGGAAGGCGGGCAGCCAGGGCACCCGGTTGAGGGTGATGCCGATGCCGATGAAGAGGATCAGCAGGCCAAAGGGGGTGCTGACGCCGGGAATGGAGACCGGCAGCAGGAAGGGAACCGTGAGCAGCACGCAAAACAGCAGCATGCCCTGCTCGCCCACCAGGGCCAGCATCTGGCGCAAGCTGATGTGGCTCTCCTCGATGGCGTGGGCGGTGGCCCTCAGGGTATCGGAGAGCGTGCTTTTGGGGTCGTTGAGTTGCGCGGCAACCATTCCTGAGATCCTCGTCTGTTGATGCCACCGCTGTGGCGCCGTCAGCTTACGGGGGCGAGGTTAATCCCGGATGAATAACCCCGGGGAGCACAGATATTTCCATCGGGAGCGGGGCAATGAGGCTGGTACAGCCCCCGTCCAGTGTGGGAGACGGGCGCCCTGATATGCTTTGCGCAGGTCTTTTCACCAAAGGATGAGCACATGAGAGGAGCGATGGGGATGGTGCCGGGGTTGCTGCTGCCCCTGGCGGGCTGGGCAGCCGAGCCCCCGGCGACGGGCTGGCAGCTGACTCCCTTTGCGGGATACAGCTCGGCCATCGACTTTCGGGCCATGGACGAGCCGGCCCCCACGCCGCACGGGAGCGACATCGACACCCTGCAAGGGGAGCGCTCCGGCAGCTGGGGGCTCTTCATCAGCAGGGAGGTAGATGACCCCGGCATGGTGGAGCTGCTCTACAGCCACCAGTCGACCCGGGTATCCCCCGAACTGCCCGACAGGCTGACGGTGGACACCCTGCAGTTTGCCGGGGCCCTGACTCTCTCGGACAACCTGATGGCCCCCTATATCGGCGCCGGGATCGGGGTCACCCGCTTCGATGCCTACGACAGCGAGACGGCCCCTTCCATGTCCCTGGCCCTCGGGGTGCAGCCGCGCCTGACCGAACATCTGGCTGTGCGGGCCGAGGTGCGCGGTTATGGTGCCCTGGTCAACGACGACAGCCAGTTTCTCTGCAACCCCGAGATCTGCGCCTTTCGGGTGCGAGGGGAGCTGATCACCCAGTGGCAGGCCAATATCGGCTTGACCCTGAGGTTCTGAGCCCCGCTCGGACTAGGCGATGCCCTTGGTGAGGCGACTCAGGGGCTCGTTGACGTCGAACACCTTGTACTGCACCGCGCTGGCGCCCATGGCGAGCACCCGCTGCTCGTGCATGGTGGCGTAGGCGAGGGCGCTCCCCTCATCCTCGAACAGATAGATGCCGCCCGCCTCGCCGGTGCGCGGGTTCTCGGTCCAGATCTTGGAGATGAAGCCCGGCTCCTGGGTGATGGAGTCGGCCAACGGCATGGCCGCAGCAGTGAGGGCCGGTCCCATCATCTCGGCGGGGAAGTTGAAATGGATCTGCAGCAGGCTGGGCATGATAAACCTCTCGTGGGCGTTGATTGACGGAATCCGCATCATAGGAAGCCAGCATTTTGGCTGCAAGAAGGCACATTTTCGTGGCATAGTTACCGCAAAGTAACCACTCGCGAGCCATACCGTGCCCTCACTGCCCTGTCCCGCCTATCAGGTATTGCGCCTGCTGACCGGCAAATGGAAGCCGGCCATTCTGTTTCATCTGCGCGAACAGACCCTGCGCTTTGGCGACCTGCGCCGCTGCCTGCCCGAGGTGAGCCAGAAGGTGCTCACCGCCCAGCTCAAGGAGCTGGAGAGCGACGGTGTCATCATCCGCACCCTCTACCCCGACGTACCGCCCAGGGTGGAGTACAGCCTGAGCCCCCTTGGCGTCGCCCTGATCCCCCTGCTTCAGCAGATGCACGATTTTGCGCTGAACCACGTTGATCTGCTGGCTGGTCAGGGTCCTGTTTCTAGCGAGCCCGCAGCAACCAGCGGCTGAGGGCGGTGGCCGCCAGCAGTCGGTAGCCGAGCAGAGTGAGCGCCAGCAGCGCGGGTACCTTGAGGAGTTCCCACCACACCTGTTTGCCCTGGGGGCCGAAGATCATCAGCCACACCACCAGCATCATGTGCAGACAGTAGAGGCCGAGCACCTTGGGGGCCTGGCGCTCCAGCCAGCTGCCTTTGCCCCATGCGGGGTTGGCCAGCAGCAGGCCGAACAGCCCCAGCGCCCAGGGGAGCGAACCCAGCAGGAAATCATGACGAGCGAGGGGGACGGCGGCAACGCGCAGCAGACCTGCGGCCTCCAGGGCGTAGAGCCCCATCCCCGCCATCATCATCAGGGCGCAGCGCCTGGCGTCCGGCTGCCAGGCACGCAGGCGCAGCTCGGCGCCAAGCGCCACGAACAGCAAGGAGAAGAAGGGGCCGTTGCGGGTCAGCAGGGCCCACTCGCCCCCCGGCAGCAGCGGGCCATAGGAGCCACCGATCAGGGCCAGGCTGTAGAGCAGGGCCCCCAGCAGCAGGGCCAGCCTCGGCAGGCGGACCTGCTGGCAGAGCCCCAGGATCAGCACCGCCACCATCAGGGCGGGCAGGAACCAGAGGTGGATCATGCCGCCCACCCACCAGACGTTGAGCGGATCCCCGAGCTGCATCTGCCACTGGCCTGCCATGGCGGGCAGGTAGCCCTCGCTCACCGCCGCGAGCGGGTTGAAGGGTATCAGCACGTAGAGCAGGCTCCACGCCAGCCAGAGCCCCAGCAGGGGTCGGCAGTAGCGCAGTGCGACCGTCAGCGGGTGGCCTGCGGCGAGGGCGGGCTGCAAGAAGTAACCGGCGCACAGGAAGAACAGCGGCACCGCGAAGCGGCAGAGCTGGTTGATGACGGCCCCGACCAGAGGGTAGGGCGTGCCGTCCCACAGGGCGGGGTCGAAGGGGTTGCTGAAAGGGGATAGATGGATGGTCATCACGGCCAGGATGGCCACCACTCGCCCGCATTCGATGCTGGAGATGCGCATGATTCCTCGTGGCGTTCGGGAGCTGGGCGCACCCTATCAGCCGCAGGTGCTCCCTATCCAGCCGCCTGGTCGCCAACTGTGACCCCCATCGGCGGCCGGTTACCCTTTGTTACCCGAGGTGCGGGCAAGGTTACCGCCGCCGGGAGCGGGATCCCGTTTTGGTGTCGGTAAAAGGGCTAGAGCAGGGCCACCAGCACAGTGACCAGGGCGCCCAGCAGCAGCAGGGTGATGCCGCGACCGGCGGGGCCGTGCAGCTTGTTCCACATCAGCAGGCTGGTGAGGGCCAGCAGCAGCATGGCCAGGGCCGCCAGATCGCCCACCAGTTGCCAGGGCAGGCCGGTGCCCATGCCACGGTGCAGCCGGTTGAGGCTGGCAGCGAAGTTGGCCTGCTGCAGCTCGGTGCGCACCAGCAGAGTGCCTTCCACATAGCTGGCGGCCACGCTCTGGCTGAGGGTGACACCGCGCAGCTCCCAGCGGGCCGGCAGGGTGAGGGCGCCGGATGGTGTGAGCAGGGTCTGGGGCGGGGTGATCTGGGGTCTCCCTTAACCATCCCCTCGTATGAGCGAGGTGTGGCGCGGCTTCTGAGGTATGATCGCCATCCTTGACCAGCTAATACCCGACAGATAATCGCCATGTTTAACCACGA